>JBAVPF010000148.1:0-3660 GCA_049692815.1 Acidimicrobiia bacterium | reverse complement strand
AGGGAGGATTGCTCCCACGGCGATGAGGACGTTCCCCCGCACCCGTGCCCCAGACTCGCCTCGACGTTTGTACCTGACGGCGGACCAAATGGCCCCGCCGATGAGGAACACGACGGCGTAGAGATTGACGAGGGGGGAGAAGAGTCGCACCCACTGCCACGCCATCACCTCACCGCTGAGCCGGTGGGTCTCCACGAGGTCGTAGACGATGGGTGTGGCCACGACGAAGGCGGAGGCCATGGCTATGTAGGTGACCACGGCGACTGCGAGGCGGTCAGCGATTCGTCTGGGGAGGAGCAGATAGACGGTGCCCTGCGCCAGGGGAGCGGCGCCGAGAAGGGCGCCGGCGATGTACCAGGAGCGGAAGATCGGTTCGCTCCAACCGAAGATGGTGGTCAAGGCCTCGGTCAGGGTGCCAACCCCGTAGAGGGCGATCCCGATCATCCACCAGAGCAGATAACGCGCCCCTGGCCGTCGTCTCCAGTGGCGGTAGAGAACCGAGGTGAAGAAGGCGGCGGCGACTGTGGTCAACACCGGCAGATAGTGAACGAGGCTCAGTTCCACGAAGAGCGATGCAAGGGTGTCGGCTCCTCGACAGCGAGTCGAAACGAATCCGACGTCGCGTCGAGAACCCCAATCCGTCCCCGGAGACTGTGGGTGACGGGCGTTTGATACACGGACTGAACACTTGGAACCGACTGGTCACCCGGCTCCTGAACACAAAGGCCGAACAGGAAGGTGACCTTCTGCTCTGGCATGCCCGCTCCGGGCTGTAAGACAATCGCATCGTCCGAGCCGGAAGGTGAACATGAAGATCGCTCTCATCGCAATGAGTGGTGTTCGGGCACACAACCCGGTGCTCACCGAGTTGGGCCTGAACCTCCCGGGGTTCGTCGAGCGGGGGAAGGCCATAGCCTCGCTGCCCAGTCTGTCCCTGCTGACGCTTGCCGCATTGACCCCGGAGCGCCACGAGGTCTCGTATCACGAAGTGGCCGACATCCGGGAGCTCCATGAGTTGCCGGACTGTGATCTGGCCGCTTTCTCCACCTACACCGCGCAGGTGAAGGACGCATACGAGCTCGCCGACAGGTATCGCGCCAGGGGTGTCGCCACCGTGATCGGTGGCCTTCACGTGACGTCGCTTCCCGAAGAAGCCCTGAAGCACGCCGACGCTGTGGTGGTGGGTGAGGGGGAGGTCATCTGGCCGCGCGTCGTGGCAGACGCCGAGTCGGGGAAGATGGCCGGCATCTACCCGGCCGGGGGTGTCGAATTCGATCTCGCGGACGCACCCATCCCCAGATACGACCTGCTCGAGCCCGAGCGCTACAACCGCCTGACGGTGCAAACCCAACGGGGTTGCCCGTGGCGGTGTGAGTTCTGCGCCAGCTCGATACTCCTGACTCCGGTCTACAAGCAGAAGCCGGTGGCCAGGGTCGCCGAGGAGATAGCCGAGATCGAGCGGTTGTGGCCCGAGCCGTTCATCGAGCTGGCCGACGACAACACGTTCGTGAACAAGCACCACGGGCGGGAGCTGGTTGAGACGATCGGGCAGTTCGGCCTCCACTGGTTCACCGAGACCGACATCTCCGTCGCCGATGACGAGCAGCTACTCGAGCTTCTGGCCGAATCCGGTTGCCGCGAGCTCCTCATCGGCCTGGAGAGCCCCACGGCCGAAGGCCTCGAGGGGATCGAGCTGAAGCGCAATTGGAAACGACGCCAGGTGGACAAGTACCACGCGGCGATCGAGACGATTCAAGGCCACGGGATCGCCGTCAATGCCTGTTTCGTCCTCGGCCTCGATGGGGACGGTCCCGGGGTCTTCGATGCCATCGCCGAGTTCGTCGAGAAGGCCAACCCGTTCGACGTGCAGATAACGGTACTGACGCCGTTCCCTGGGACTCCCCTCTACCAGAGGCTGCTCGGCGAAGGCAGGATCATCGAGCCCGGGGCGTGGGAGAAGTGCACCCTGTTCGACATCAACTACATGCCCAAGAGAATGACGTTGGAGGAGCTGGGCATGAAAGGCCTAGATCTGGCCATGCGTCTCTACTCGAAGGAGGCCACGGCGAGACGACGGAAAGGATTCAAGGAGCAAATAGCCCTGAAGGTGGCATCGTGACAACGGCAATCCAGAAGACACGCGCACCGGAAACGGCGCACCCGGCAACCGAGATGACGGCTAACCCCAGGTTTACAAGACGGGTCAGACGTCTGGTCGCGGTCAGCTCGATCATGCTCGGCGTGATAACGCTGCTGGCTGCGCTGTCGCCACAATCCAAGCCTCTGGCGTTGGGTCTGCTCGTCGCCGGCTGGATTCTCATGCCGACGACTTTGGACATGAGCGTCCAGCGTCCCCGGCTGCGCTATGCGCTATCCGTCCCGGCGGCTCTCGTGGCGGCTGGGCTCATCAGCGTTGCCACCAGCTCGCCGGGATGGTCGATGGCCACTGTCGGCTGGTGGCTCCTGACTGTCGGCATCCTCTTTGGTGCGACCTTGGGGATGTGGTTCTGGTATCGATGGATGCCGGTGCCGCACGAACTGGACCACCCCTTCTCAGTCCGCCGCGGGACGTTGATCGTCGTCCACGTGGGACTCATCCTCGTCGGGATTGTCCTGATCATCCTCGGATGACCGGACACCGGTCCGGCGAATTCAGCGCGTGCCGGCGACCACCGAATGCCCCAGATGTGCCAATTCCTGGTCGGCGTGATGCCGGTACAGGTGGTACAGGCACTCGACCATGAGGACGAAGAACACCGCGTCGGCGACTCCGAAGCCCCAGACGAACAACCAGTGCGGTGCCTCGGCGGTCAGCGTGATGTAGAAGCCGACTCCGGTGTACGCCAGCTTGTAGAGCGCCCCCACGAGCACCAGATCCCGGTTCCGCCAAAGGTCACCTCTCCAGACGAGTAGGTAGCCGATGCCAAGGACCAGGACGAAACCGCCGATCAACTGTATGTACCCCTCAACCGGGTAGGACTCCAGAATCCCGAGGGACTCGAAGGCCCACTTCCCAAAGAAGAGGAAGACGATCCCGAGCACTATGTCGTACAGAGCGGCAATCCCGTAGAGACCCCGGTAATACCGTTGCCGTGAGCTCGTCATGGCTTGCCTCCTTTCACACACAATCGTCGGACCGGAGAGCGCGCCGTGGCTAGAGGACTTGGTCGGAAACCCGGCCCGTAGGCCGCAAGTTCGCCGATTGCAGCGCAACAACAACACGCGGCTTTGGCGGACCTGGCCAGGGGGGCGTTCGATATGGTCGTCTCAGCCTGAGAGAGGAAGAGATTGGCACGTGGTCGTGAGGCCGAATACACCAGCGCGCTCGGCGCCATACCCCTGTTCGAAGGTCTGAGCAAGAAGGAGCTCCAATTCATCGCAAGCGTGACCTCGGAGGTCAGGGTGAAGGCAGGCTCTACCCTGGTCAAGCAGGGTGAGCCAGGCCAGGAGGCGATGGTGATCGAGTCCGGGACGGGTCTGGTGAAACGAGACGGTGTCGAGGTGGACACGATCGGACCGGGGGATGTGTTTGGCGAGACGAGCCTGATCGTCAACCAGCCGAGGAACGCCACCGTCGAGGCCATGTCCGACATGACCGTCCTGGTCATGGACTCACGAGAGTTCTCCTCCGTGCTCAGCAAGTACCCCGAAGTCGCGGTC
>JBAVPF010000147.1:0-2529 GCA_049692815.1 Acidimicrobiia bacterium | reverse complement strand
GCGTCAGAGAGAGCATCCCGGTCCTCCGGATACGCCCGGGAAAGGCCGCTGAGCTCCCCGGTTGAAGGGCCGCGACATAAGGGCCACGGCCGAAGAGGGATTGCTGCACTCAGTGGGCGGCGAAACGACCCGGCCAGGGCGTGCCCGGCACCCGCGGCGCCGTGTCCATGGTGGCTACGGCCGAGAGTCGGAAGCCCTTGACCACCAGATAGACGCTCAGCCCGCACTCCCAGGTTGCGATGGGGATGACACCCAGGCCGCCGAACAAGGCAAGGGCCTGTCCCGAAAGCCCGAACAGAAGGGCGACGTTGTATGAGATGAGCAACGTCGCACCTACGAGCCCAAGCGTCGGGAGCCAGCGTGGCACCAAACGCGACCGGAGCATGAGCGCGCCGAGCAGGAGGGCGTTCATGACCGGCATCAGACTTTGTCCCACGAGAAACACACGGTCGTAGGACGCGGCGAGAGCGTCGCCCAATTGGATCGCATCGGCTCCCGCCCTGCCTGTTGCAGCGTCACGATCGTCCAGAGGCTCGCCACGCCGGCGATGAAACCGCTCTCCTTCACCGGGCCGTAGAGGGCAAGAGTCGGGATCGATACGAAGGTGAGGATGTAAGTCCATTCGGCCCAAAGGGCGGACTTCCTCATCGGGTCTCTTGGAACCCGCTGTCTTCGAGAGCGTTGTCGGTGAGGGTGCCGCTCGCCAGGGGTGAATCTCCCTCCAGGATCTCCGTTTCTCCTTGCCAGATCATGTCGAGCGGCCTCGAGTGTCTCGGGCGGAGCCAGCTTCAGTCTTCGATCTTGATCTTCACCCGGCCGTCCTCGTATTTGGCCACGAAGTGAATCTCCTGCTCACCCTTCTCAAACACGACGACGACCTCCTCGGGCCCCTGGTTCTCGACCTTCACGGTCCATCCGGGACGGGGTGAGGCCGACTCGAAGAACACGTCGTGTCCGTCCAACTTGAGCGAGACCCAGCCACCCTCCACTTCGTATGACTCGACGGTGGGCAGGGTTGGCTGGGTCGTGCTCTCCTCGATGTCCGGTGCTTCGGTCGTGGGGGTGGACGGAGGTGCCTGAGAAGTCGGGGGAGCGGCCAACGTCGTTGAGGTCGTGGGGCTCTCTTCGCTCTCTGTGACCGCGAGGGTCGAAGACGTCTCAGTCGACTGTGCGGACGAGGTCGTGACGAGAATGGGATCGTCTGGCGGAGCCGACCACGCCTCTGCGGGCAGATGGAACGAGCCGGGGGCGGCAATGGCGCTTCTGACGCTGGCAACCCCGGCGAATACCACCGAGATGGAGGCGATGGTGGCGACGCTCCACAGAGTGACCAGGAGGAGGCGATGGTTCACGTGGAGTGATGTTCCTTCATGGGTGTCCCGTCTGGGTTAAGCGAGTGATAAGCAACGCTCAAAATCGGCCTCCTTTGCCTGACGAAGAGGTGCGCCGAGGGTCGGCGAGGTTATCTTCTCGGCCATGGCAGCCGTTCTCGTTGTCGAGGACGATCCTCGCATACGGGCCTCCCTGGCCGAGCAATTGGCAAAACGTGGGCATCACGTGGAAACCGCTCGCGAGGCGATGGCGGGCGTCGAGGCCGCGGTTGCCGGCGATTTCGATGTCGTGCTCCTCGACTTGGGCCTCCCGGACATCGATGGCACGACGGCGTTACGGATGATTCGCGGTGTCAGTTCGATCCCGGTGGTGGTGATCACCGCCAGGGACCAGGAGTCAGAGATAGTTCGTCTGCTCGACGCCGGCGCCGACGACTATGTGGTGAAACCGTTTTCGGTCGACCACATCGAGGCTCGGGTGCGTGCCGTTCTCAGACGTAACGCCGGCCAGGACGAAAGCCTCACTGTGACCGTTGGCGAGCTGATCGTGGACTCGGCTCGTCGGGAGGCCCGGGTTGGAGCCGAACTGCTCGACCTCACAGGCAAGGAATTCGACCTGTTGTTCTTTCTCGCCGAGCGTGCCGACCAATACGTGTCGAAACGGGAGCTGCTGGCCGGGGTCTGGCACCAACCCTTCGGGGGCGCCGACAAGACCATCGACGTACACATCAGCTGGCTGCGCCGCAAGCTCGGCGAGAGCGGGAGCGAGCCCAGGTACATCCACACCAAGAGGGGAGTCGGCGTCCGGCTTTCCGCGCCCGATCGATGAGGAGACAGCTCGTCCTTCAGGCCGCGGCGGTCACGTCGATGGTGGCGCTTGCCTTCGTGATCCCCCTTGCGATTCTCGTTGGCGACTTCGCCAAGGATCGTGCCCTCACCGCGGCCGAACGCGAGGCGGAGAACGTAGCCCGCTACATGGCGTTGCTGGCACCACTTCCCATTACCGATGCGGATCTGGCCGGTCTGCAGCCTGCTGCAGCGAACGGCTACGAGGTCTCCGTCGTCCCACCTGATGGCGCCGTCGTAGGCGCCGGGGTCCCGGAGAGCGAGGACTTGTCGGCGGCGCTCGAGGGGACGGCGGAGCGGGTCGAGGTCGATGGTGGAGGAAGTGTCTATCTCCCTGTGATCGGGTCTGATG
>JBAVPF010000146.1:0-5321 GCA_049692815.1 Acidimicrobiia bacterium | reverse complement strand
GCCGCACCTTGTGGCCCGAGAACACCGATGTCGCCTTCCAGGGGGTCTACGACCTGGGATACCGGCACCTGGAGACCGATCTCCACATGACCGCGGACGGAGTCCTCGTCTGTTTCCACGACGAGACCGTCGACAGGACAACGGACGGCACCGGGTTCGTCGAGGACTTCACACTCGCCCAATTGAAGGGTCTCGACGCCGGGTTTCGGCATCGAACCGAAGAGGGCTTCCCGTTCCGGGGCCAAGGGGTGACGGTGCCCACCCTGGAGTGGCTCTTGACGTCGTTCCCCGACACCTCGTTGGTCCTGGACCTGAAGATCGATGGTCTGGCCGAGACGTTGGCCGCCCTCGTCGACGATCTCAACGCATACGAGCGGCTGATCGTCGGCTCGTTCTCCGATGCACGGCTCAGCGAGTTCCGTGAGCTCACCGACGGCCGGGTCCCGGTATCGAGCGGATCTGCCCTGTCCCGACTCTGGGTACTCTCATCGAGGGTCGGCCGCGGCGTCGCCGGGGAAGCTTCCGCTCTCCAGCTGCCCACCCACATGCGGGGAGTGCGTGTTGTCGACGAGAAGCTGGTGGACGCAGCCCACGAGGCGGGGCTCCAAGTGCACGTCTGGACGATCAACGAGCGGTCCGAGATGATTCGCCTGCTCGACATGGGTGTCGACGGGCTGGTGACGGACCGGCCGGACACCTTGAAGGAGCTTCTCGTCGACCGGGGGGAGTGGAGCACGTGAGGACACTGGTAGCGGCACTCATCCTCGGGGGAGTGTTCGGGACGGCCTCGGCGACGGTGGAGACCACCAATGGCGACACGATGCTGCTCGACCTCTCAGTCGAGGTGCAGACTTCGGCAGAGGCCGTCATTGCCCACCTCACCTTCGACGAGGAGCCGATCGTCAGTCTTCCCCTGCTCGACCGTGGCGGCGGGGCCTTCGGCATCCGCACCGAGTTGGAGCCGAAGAACTATGTGGTCGTCTTCGAGATCATCGGTGATGAGGGAGCGATGTCCGGCCCGGTCGCCCTCACCGACCTTGGTGCCGATCTGGGGCCTGCTGCCGGCACCACCACCACTACACAGGCCGACGACGGTGGCCTGTCCCGGGAATCCCGACAGTTGCTGTGGCTCGCCGTGGCGCTGGCCGCCGGGTCGCTGTCCGTCCTGGCCTTCTGGGTCCTCGGCGGAGGCCGGGGTGATAAGGAGCCGGTGGACGCCCTCGAGGAAGAATGATCCGCTGGGCGGTTCCCGGCGACGCCCCGGTGCTGGCGGACGTCCACGTGACGACCTGGCAGCACGCCTATCGGGGGATCTTCCCCGACGAGTTCCTCGACACGCTCGACCGGGGTCTTCGTGAGACATGGTGGCGCCGGGCATTGGAGGGCGGTGCTCGAGTCCACGTGGCGGAGGCTCAGGGGGTGGCCGGTTTCTGTTTCCCCGGCCCGGCGGACGACGAGGGTTGGGGGGAGATCTACTCCATCTACGTGCATCCTGAGCATTGGGATGCGGGGCACGGGTGGGCTCTCCTCGAGGCCGGCATGGCGACCTTGCGGGAAGAGGGTTTCGAGCGTGCCCTTCTTTGGGTCCTGGAAGGCAACGAGAGGGGTCGTCGCTTCTACCAGCGCCAGGGGTGGGTGCTGGGCCGGCCGATGAGGTTGGAGGACATCGGGGGGACCCAGGTGACCGAGCTCAGATACGAGGTCGACCTTCGAGGTGCCCTCTGACCATCTCGACGTCCTCGGGGTAGGTCACCTTCACGTTGGTGACGTCACCCGGGACACCTGCCACCGTCAGCTCGCCGTAGCGCTGCACGACATCGACGGTGTCGTGGCCCACGAAGCCCGCAGCGATGGCGAGCCGGTAGGCGGCCTTCAACTCGGGGCCCCGGAAAACTTGTGGTGTCTGGGCCCTGCTCACCGATGGCAGGGGCTCCAGGTCTCCGCGTGCCACGACCAGACCGGTCGAGGCGATGAGCGGCGCGGCGCCGCCTGTCTCCCAAGCCGTCTCGAAAAGCCTCTCCACCAGCACGGCGGCCACCATCGGGCGGGCCGCATCGTGTATCCCGATCAGGTCGTATCCCTCGTCGAGGGCTTGAAGGCCGGCCCACTCGCTGTGCGTCCTCGTCTCGCCGCCTGTGGTCAGGACCGCATCGAGATGCATCTCCATCACGTGGCTCAGCGACTGGTGGCTGGCGACGACGACCACCGCATCGACGTGCCCGGCGACCGACTCATAGGCATGGCGCAGGAGAGGGCGGCCCGCCACCATCGTCCGTAGCTTGTCACTCCCGAACCGGGTGCTGGCGCCGCCGCCGACGATGATCATGGCTCGTCTCGGCATCGTCGTCAGAGTACTTTCACGACGTGATCTCCATCACCGAGCTGCGGGCACGGGTCGTGGACGGCCGCGTCGTCTTCGACAAGACGGGGACCGTCGTCGACGTTCCCTGTCCTCCCGGTGCGGGGCCGGCGGTGCTCGTGGTCTCGGAGATGACCGATGCCCTGAAGATCGTCGAGGAGGGGCACATCACAGGATCCGTCGATCGGTCACAGGTCTGGCTGGTCGACGCCATCGTGCTCGCCGGAGAGGTCCTCGACCGTCTCGGCGACGAGGTCCCGGTCGAAGATCTGATCGAGGCCGTCCGCAAGGCGGGTTATGAATGGCAGATCAGCCCGACTTCCGCCCCTTGAGGGCCCAGTAGGTGAGTATCGCCGCGATCCCGGTCGCCACGGCACCCGAAGCCGCTATCGATGGCAGCTTGTCACGGAGCGTCACCGCCGACTCGAATCGCCGTACCTCCCAGCCACGCTCCTCTGCCACGGCGGCCAGCTCACCGTCGGGGTTCACCACCACCGGGTGTCCGACTGTCTCCAGCATGGGGAGGTCGGTTATGGAGTCGCTGTACGCGTAGCTGTCGGATAGGTCGATCCCCTCTCTTTCGGCCAGCTCCCTGATCGCATCCGCCTTGCCTTCACCGTACGCGTACAACTCCAGGTTGCCGGTGTACCTGCCCTCCTCGTCGACCTCGGCCCGGGTGGCAATTATCTCGTTGATCCCGAGGTACCGGCAGAGCGGTCGGACGATCTCTTCGGGGCTGGCTGAGATGACGACGACCCTTCGCCCGGCGCCACGGTGCTCCTCCATGATGGCCAGCGCCTCGGCGTAGACCAGCGGCGTGACCACCTGGTCCACGGTCTCGGTGACTATCGCCTCCACCTCGTCGCGGTCCCATCCCCTGGTCACGGCGGCCAGCTCTTCCTTGGCCCGCTCCATGCGGCCGTGGTCGGCGCCAAAGGCCTGGTAATAGGCCTGGGCTATGCCCGCCTTGGCCAGGGTGGGGCCACTGAGCAGGCCTGCTTTGAACATCGCTCGGGTGAAGGCGAGCGTCGAGGACTTGGCGATGATCGTCTTGTCCAGGTCGAAGAAGGCAACTGAGGTCACGTCCTCAAGTTATATCGGCTCGCGGACAAGGGTCTTGTGTCGTCTCTGTCCCAGCCATACGTTCGAGAACATGGTTGGGATGGGGAGACATCCGATTCTCGGGGTGATGTCCGATGACCCGATCCTGTCAGCGATCGCTCCGGTCGGTCTGGCGGGCACGGCGGGCACGGCTCTGATCGTGGATCTGGTCGCCGGCGATGTGGTCGGTGAGAGCAGGAGGACGCTGCGTGACGTCTACGGGGACGGCCCGCGTTTGTCAGAGCTGAGCCCGGGCCGCCAGGGTGTCGCCGCCATTCGCGGTGGCGGCCTTCGCAAAGCAGAGGCCATCGAAGTGGTGGAGACCCTCGTCGGCCGCTGGCCGGCCGTGGTGATCCGGGTCGAAGAAGGTGAATGGCCCTTTCCGACGGTTCCCGTGGTGCCCTTGTTCCCCGGTCTTCTCCAGCCGGTAGCCGGCAGATCCGCCGGCGTATGGCAGCCGGTGCGGGGCGGAGGGGAGCCTCCAGGGCCCGGACCGGTCCTCCCCAGGATCGGTTCGTCTCACATCCGCAGGATGCTGCGAGGTCACCTCCCTCGCAGAAGCCGATGGATAGCCGCCTGGAGCCAGGTGTGGGAGATGCCATGGGGCTAGTGGACAGGGTCAGCCGGGTGATCGCCGAGGGCGATGCCCTCCTTCATCCCGCCAGTGTCGCCATCGAGGCGGGGCGAATCCTGGACCTGGAGTCTCCTCTGCGCTCCTCGGCCACGGTAGCCTCCGTGGTCGATCAGGTCCTCGGGCTTGGCCCGGTCCAGCCCCTCTTCGACGACCCGGACGTGAGCGACGTGCTCGTCAACGGGCACTCCGAGATCTGGGTGGACCGTGGTCTCGGGCTGGAACGTGTCGCCGGCGCCTTCGCCTCCGATGGCGATCTGGTGGCAACCGTCGAGCGTGTGATTGCACCGCTGGGCCTGCGTCTCGATCGGATGGCGCCGATGGTCGATGCGAGGCTCAGCGACGGGTCCCGACTCCACGCAATTCTCCCTCCGGCAGCGGTCGACCATCCCTTGGTGGCGATCAGGCGGTTCACCCAGCGGCTTGGGGACCTCCACCAGCTGGTCGAGGCGGGCACGGCCACCGGCGAGCAAGTCCAGACTCTCACCGATGCCGTGCGACAAGGGCTGACGATCGTCGTTTCTGGTGGGACCGGAGCCGGGAAGACCACCCTTCTCAACCTGCTCGGTGCTCAGATTCCCGACGGGGAGCGAGTGGTCACGATCGAGGACGCGGCCGAGCTGAGCATTCCCGGTCACGTGGTTCGGCTCGAGGCGAGGCCTCCAAACGCGGAAGGTGCCGGCGAGATCACGATCCGCATGTTGTTGCGCTCCGCGCTGCGGCTCCGGCCCGATCGCATAATCGTCGGTGAGGTGAGGGGCGCTGAGGCGCTCGATCTCATCTCTGCGCTCAACACCGGTCACCGCGGCTCTCTGACCACGGTCCACGCCAACTCTCCACAGGAGGCGATCCTCCGTCTCGAGACTCTGGCGATGAGCGCCGGGCACGCGTCGGAGTCCGCGGTCGTGAGGCAGCTGAGGAGCGCCGTCGACCTGGTAGTCCAGATCGAGAGATCGAGGGGCCGGCGGAGAATCGTCGCCATCGAGCCGGTGGACGGGCCGTGATCGGCGTCCTCCTCCTTGGCGCCGCCGTTGCCGCTGGTGTGCCTCTGTGGCGTGTCCTGCTCCTCGCCGCCGTGATCGCGATGCCTCTTGCTGTCGCCATGGTCGTTGTGATCGTGGTGTGGAGGTCGCGGGGCGATGACGACCGGCGCTCCACTCTCTTCTGTGAGGGCGTCGCTTCGGAGCTCCGGGCCGGCGCCAGCCTCCGTCAGGCGCTCTCACTTGCCGC
>JBAVPF010000145.1:0-3131 GCA_049692815.1 Acidimicrobiia bacterium | reverse complement strand
ACTTGACCTCGAGGTCGACGATCCCGCCGTGGCGAGCGCGGACCCAGCGGGTGCGGCGTATCAGCTTGGTGGGCTTCACACGCGGCAGCCGGGCGTCGATCATGCGAAGACTGCGGAGCGTGCGCATCACCCCCGTCACCCCTGCCTCCACTGCGTCGTCGTCGAATCGATGTGCCTGGCCCGCCTCATACAGCAACACCGTTTTGTTTCGTTCGACGGCCGCTTGACGCAGGGAGCCGTCTCTCAGCTTGGCGTGGATCGAGAAAGGGGCACCGAAGGATCGCACGAGCCTGAGCGTCTCCGGATCATCCAGGTTGGCCCGGACCTGTGGTGCGTTGATGCGGTGGTTCGTCGCCGTATGGAGGTCGATGCCCACACTGCACTGCTCGACGATCTCGGTCATGAACACATGCGCCAGCCGCGCTGCCGAAGAGCCGCGGGCCGAGCCAGGGAACGAGCGGTTGAGGTCGCGCCGGTCAGGCAGATATCGCGATTGGATCATGAAGCCGAGGGGGTTGGCGATGGGCACCGCGATGATCGCACCGCGGAGAGTCTTGGCGTCGAGGTCCTTGATCACACGCCGGATGATCTGCAGCCCGTTCAGCTCGTCGCCATGCACCGCCGCCGACACCCAGACGACCGGGCCGGACGATCTTCCGTTGATCACCTTGACCGGGAGCGCCTCCGCAGAACCGGTGACCCCCAATGCGAAGGGCAGCTCGAGCTGGACCTTTCGCCCCGGCGGGACAGTCTTCGCGCCAACGGTTATAGGGCCGTTGACCCGGGTGTCAGGCACCTACGTTGTCTTCGACGTACTCGATGATGAGGTCGGCGATGTCGACTCCGCTCACTCCCTCGATCCCCTCGAGACCGGGCGACGAATTGACCTCGAGGACCATGGGGCCCCCGCTCGACTGGAGGAGATCGACGCCGGCGACATTGAGGCCGACGCTCTTGGTCGCCCGCACGGCGGTGGATCTCTCGGAGGGCGTGAGCTTGATCACCTCGGCCACGCCTCCTCGATGCAGGTTGGAGCGGAAGTCTCCCGGGGCTCCCTGGCGTCGCATGGCGGCCACGACCTTGCCGCCGACCACGAACGCCCTGATGTCCGCCCCGCCCGCCTCCTTGATGAACTGCTGGACGAGGATGTTGACGTCGAGCTGTCTGAAAGCGCCGATGACAGACTCGGCGGCCTTCTTCGTCTCGGCGAGCACCACGCCGAGCCCTTGGGTCCCTTCGAGCAACTTGACCACGACCGGGGTCCCACCAACGACATCGAGCAATCCGTGGATGTCCTGGATGGAGTGGGCAAAGCTGGTCGTCGGCATGCCGACGCCGGCCCGGGACAGGATCTGCATCGATCTGAGCTTGTCACGGGATCTGCTGATGCCATCCGAGCCGTTGAGGGTGAAGACATCGGCCATCTCGAACTGACGCACCACCGCCGTCCCATAGAACGTGTAGGAGGCACCGATCCTGGGGATGATCGCGTTGGGCCGGACCTCCTCACCCCGATAGAGGACCTTGGGACGCCGCGCCGTGATGTCCATGTAGCAGCGGAGGTAGTCCACTATCGCCACATCGTGGCCACGTCGCAGTGCGGCCTCCTTCAACCTCGCGGTCGAATAGAGAGAGGCTCCTCTCGAGAGGATGGCGATCTTCACTGCCCGTTCCTCGCAGGCCGGTCGCCCAGATAGCTCCTCCCCGGGTCCACGAGGAAGTTGCGGCGGATGGTTCTACGGCCAAGGAGCATCCGAAATGTCATCTCGTCTCTTGTCGTCAGGTTGACCAAAGCGTCCAGCTCCTCGCCGGCGACTATCAAGGTGGTGCGGATCACCGGTCTGATCTCCGATCTGCCACCTGGGTTCTTGACCTTACGCTCGCCGACGACTTCGGCCACACAGTCCACGCTCGGCTTGCGCTTTCGCTGATGGGGATGGATCGTGAACCGGACCATCGACTTGCCGTCTTCCTCGAACCGCACGAGGTCGAAGGCATGAAGCGACGAGTTGTCTGCCCCGGTGTCGATCTTGGCCTTTATCTCCCTGATTCCGAGGTCGGGGAGGGCCACCCACTCCCTCCACCCGATGATGGGGCGTTTGTCATTCTTCTTTGCCACCGGTGAAGCCTATTCGGTGCCGGGATGATTGGGGATCGGCTCTGTCCCGCTCACATCTCCGGATCCATCGTTCATAGAATCTGATGGTTGACATAGCAGATTTAGTGGTGCATACTAAGAAGGTAATCACAGTTGTCCACAAGAAACAGGAGGAAGCAACGATGTTGATGCGGTTCGATCCCTTCTCCGACTTCGACCGTCTGTCCAGACAGTTCTGGGGTAACACCCGAACGAACTACATGCCGGCCGACGCCTATCGCAAGGGTGATCGCTTCTATCTCCACATCGATCTCCCGGGGATCGACCCCGAGTCGATCGACCTCACGGTGGAGAAGAGCACCCTCACCATCATGGCCGAGCGCAAGTGGCAGGTGGACGAGGAAGAGCAGATTCTGCTCAACGAGCGTCCCACCGGGACTTTCTCCCGTCAGTTCTATCTCGGGGAGAGTCTCGACACAGATGCGATCGAGGCCGGGTACGACCACGGCGTTCTCACCGTGACCATCCCGGTCGCCGAGGCCGCCAAGGTGCGGAAGGTGGCCATCAGCTCCGTTCACGAAGCGGAGGCCATCGCCGGCTGAGTTACTCCGCGCCCCCGAAACGACGCCCCCGGTTCCCCTCATCGGGGGCGTCACGCGTGGTGTCACATCTGCCTACTCTCGGGTGACATGACCAACCATGTCGTGTCCTACAAGATGGCCCTTGCGTCACTGGCCAGCGACGAACGCTATGCGGAAGTCATGCGGCGGGGAGCCCTCAGCGCCGGTGTCTACGCACCCCACAAGACCGATGACCAGGACCCCCATGAAGAGGACGAGTTCTATGTCGTGCTCAATGGCTCGGGGTTCTTCGTCGTAGGTGAGGATCGCGAGCCGTTCGGGCCGGGAGATCTCCTGTTCGTGGAGGCGGGCGTCAGACACCATTTCGAGGACTTCACCCCGGACTTCGCCGTCTGGGCGATCTTCTGCCCTTCCTCGGATGACGTCTGACGCGGGCCGGACCCGTCTTCCAG
>JBAVPF010000144.1:0-2952 GCA_049692815.1 Acidimicrobiia bacterium | reverse complement strand
GTCCATCTCGCGGCCATTCCGGCGCCGGACGTCCACACCGACGGGGAGACGTTTCGAATCAACACCCTGTCGACGTACAACGTGTTCTCGGCAGCGACGAGGCTGGGGCTCGAGAGGGTCGTGTGGGCGTCCTCGGAGACCCTGATAGGGCTGCCTTTTCAACGGGAACGACCACGGTATGCGCCGATCGATGAGGATCACGTCCGCCTGCCCGAATCGCACTATGCGCTTTCCAAGCTGGTCGGCGAGGAGATCGCCGCACAGTTCTCGAGGTGGTCGGGAGTTCCCTTCACGGCTCTGCGAATCTCCAACATCATGGAGCCTGATGACTACCAGCGTTTTCCCAGCTTCTGGGACGATCCCGGCATCCGCTCGTGGAACCTGTGGGGTTACGTCGATGCCCGAGATGTGGCACAAGCTGCCCGGCTGGCCCTCACCAGTCCAGCGTCGGGAGCCGAGGCCTACCTGGTGGCGGCTGCAGACACGTGCATGACAAGACCAAGCGCAGAGCTGCTCAATGAGGTCTATCCGGACGTGCCGACCACACGGCCGATCGAAGGGCATGAGACGCTCCTATCAGTCGAGAAGGCCAGGACTCAACTCGGCTATCAACCCATTCACTCCTGGCGGGACCACGTGACTCTGGACTAGGTGTCTGGGAAGACCCCAACGGCACCTGGGTGAGCGTTGGATGCTGTGGGACTGACCACGGCTTCTGTTGACCCGTGTCAGAAGCGCGGCCCCGGAATAGGTGCGGTTGGCAACGCATCGAACCTGCCCTGGGGTCGAGCAGCGCCCTGTCAAACGTGTCACACGAGATTCGTACCGTCACGTTGTGCCACGAATCAGCGAGTTCTACGGGATCAGTGTCCTGATGTTCTTTGGGGACCACAATCCGCCTCATTTCCACGTCCGCTACGCCGGCCAGACGGCGAGGGTCGCTCTCGACGGACAGATCTTGGCCGGGAGCCTGCCACGTAGGGCAGCCAGGCTGGTAGCTGAGTGGGCAGCACTCCACACAGACGAGCTCGAGGCGTGTTGGTCGCGAGCGGTCAACCATGAGCCCCCCGGTACAATTGATCCACTGCCGTAGGAGTAACGAATGGTCGATATCACCGACGTTGAAGTGCTACATGATCGAGTTGTTCGACTTAGTTTCTCCGACGGCGTGAAACGCACAGTCGATCTCGCTCCCCTCCTTTGGGGACCTGCCTTCGAAGGCATAGCGGCAGACGATGAGCTATTCGCCCAGGTCAAAGCGGACCCTGAGACCGGCACCATTGGATGGCCGAACGGGGCGGACCTCGACCCGGATGTTCTTCATGGGGACTTCGAGCCGGTGAATCCTGCGCCAGCCCAGTCATGATCGCCGCACCAGTTCTGAGATAGGCGAAACGCGCGCTGAACAGGGCATTTGTCGAGCCGTGGCAAACGCGCGCCCCGGATTAGGTACGGTTGGGGAGGTGACCGTTCTATGTTCCGGATTGGGACCCGGCGTTGCCGTCAAACCCCAAGATGAACATGTCTTATTGGGCACTCAGTAGATCAACAAGCTCCGTCGCAGCGAACACTCGGCGAGGGCGTCCCTTCTTTCGCCGTGACAGCGGACGCTCCACCAGAATCTCGGCTTCGGAGAGACGGAGAAGAGCTTCGTGGGCGGTCTGAGGGGTGACGTCGTAGCGCTCGGCGACGGTTTGCGTATCGACGACAGGATGGCGAGGCAAATCGTCGATCACCCTCGCTGCGACTGATCTCCCTCTCGTTTCGATGCGCGTTCTCAGCCGATCCAGGAGCTCCTCCACTCTCGCCGTCATCTCATTCATCCAGCGAACAGCTTCGATAACGGACCACGACGCAAACAGGAGCCAGGATTCAACGTCTCCGTCCTGAAACGAGCGGATCCCTGAGATGTAGCGATCTGTGTCCCTACTCCATGGCACAGAGACCGGAACGGGAGCTTCAAGCTCTGCTCGTCTGACCAGCAGTTGCTGCAGGAGGGCTCGACCGACCCTCCCATTCCCGTCGACGAACGGATGAATCACCTCGAATTGGGCATGAGATAGTGCGGCCAGTGCCACGGGGGTCAGATCGGTGCGCGCGCTGAAGTCGACCAGATCCTCGAGTAGCAGGCGCACTTCCTCGGGAGGCGGCGGGATGTACTCGGCGTCCTTGGGCCCGAACGAGCCTCCACCGATCCAGTTCTGTTGCGTCCGTAAGACGCCAATGTTCTCCTGGCGCATTCGAGGATGTGCCTCCATCAGCAGACGATGCCATTCCAAGATGTCATCCACGCCAGCGGGCACCGGTGTGGCAATCGCAGCCGTTAGTGCCTCGAGATTGCCAACAACCCTTCGAGCGGGCTCATCGTTGACCTCCTCGTGGTCGGCGAACTCAGCTTCGAGGATCCGCCGTGGCCCAGGACCGACTCCCTCGATCAACGAGGATGCGCTCGACTCCGATCGGTAGAGAACAGTCGCGATTCCGGTCAATGGGAGTCGCGGCACAGAGCCCAGCGCTCTGGATGCCTCAGCAAGGGCGAAGGTCACCTCGGAGGAAAACTCGAACTCAGTTCTCGACAGCAGCTCCGGACTGTGCGGTGTGTACTCGTAGGTGCGGCCAAGCGAATCGGTCCACGTGCGGGCTTGTCCTGACATAAGCACCGAGTTTATCAGGGTAACTAATCGTAAGCCTGATAAATGTGAAGGATCTTTCGGATAACAGCCACGCACGCAACCTGGTTCTGGACTAGGTGAAACGTGCCCTCACCAGGGCTTTCGTGGAGCCGTGTCAAACGCGCGGCCCGGATTAGGTGCGGCTGGCGAGGAGAGGCCCGTGGTTGTTGGAGATTTGGGCGGTCGGGCGAGTTCGTGTCAAACGGGGGTCAAACCGAGGGGACTTTCCAAGGAGCGTTCGACAGACCGGCCTCTTGAACGCGTCAAAGTCAGGGCAAAG
>JBAVPF010000143.1:0-1663 GCA_049692815.1 Acidimicrobiia bacterium | reverse complement strand
CCCCACCGTGTTTGATCGGCTCCACGCGATACAGGGACGTCTCGTCTCCTCCAAGCAACGTGATCTGGCCGTCGACGCCGGCGATCATGGACGCTTGGGACACTCCGTCCGGCGTCGGGCCCACCAGACGTTGTGAAGCCGACGGCATGATGGCCCAGCCGGCGAGATGCCCGCATGCGAAGAGAAGGACGAAGGCGAAAGCCACCAGTGGTACCAGCCCGGCGACTCTCAAAGGCCCGACCTTGCGCTCCCGCAGCAGATAGGCCGCCAGTGCCAGCCCGAGCCACACCGGCCACCATGCGATCAGGTCGGCGACTATCGAGCGGCTCAGCCAACCGGTCACGGCAGCTCCCAGTAGGAGGATCACGGTGATGATCGGGAGCATCCACGACCTAGGAAAACCGCGGCCGAAACCGACGGCCTGCAGGGTCATTCGCCGTAACCGGTCCCCAGGACGATCACTATGTCGGCACCAACTGCGACCGAGTCGTCCGGCAAAGACTCCACGGTGGCACCCGGGATGAGGTCGACTATCCGAGAGGCCTCGGCGGCGAATCCCTCACGGAACCAGATCCGTGACGGATCCACTTCCGGCTCGTAGTTGTCTGGAGTCAGCGTCTGATAGCCCTCGGCTGCCAGATCGGCAGTCAGCCGACCCGCCGCGCCGTCGATGCCTATCGAGTTGAGCACGACCACGGCGATCTCTGCCGGCTGTCGAAGCTGCAATGTCGTCGACGGCGAGGACACGGTGCTGGTGGTCGACCCATCCGTCGTGGTGGAGGTGGTGACCGAAGTAGTCGTCGTCGTCTCGATCGTGGTCGTGGTGGTGGTCGGGCCGGTGGCAGGCTCATCCGCCAGCAGATAGAGGATGAGGAACACTGCGGCCCCGACGACGAGGATTCCCAGCACCATGATGGCCAGATCGCGATAGAAGGTCGCGGGCGTTTGAGTCGCGTGCTTTCCCTTGTTGGTCATCAGACGGCCAGTTCAGATCGGGTCGGCTCTTCGATGAGCCGCAACACACGTTTAGTTGTGAGTGGGTCGTACACCAAAGCGGCAGGCGTGCTCACCAGAGACCTGAGACGCTCGTAGTAACCGTACGAGGTGAGTCCCAGCACCATCTCGATCAGCTCATCCTTGGGCCCGGGCAGGGTCCAGGAGACCCGTTCGAAGTCGAGAATCGCCCGACCCTCTTCACTCAACATCTCCAGAAGAGTATTTGGGGCGGTATGGAGTGAGGGGTATTAGGTACTTGGTACTTGGTAGGGGGCTGCCGTGGGCGGGTTGAAGAATTCACGAGCGTCCCCGCCTCCCCATCCTTAGGCTGCCCGAATGAGTCTCGAGACCACCGTCGAATCGGTCCAGTTGGGCAAGTCGAGCCTGATCGACCTCGGGCAAAGGGTCACCGAGTCCGGCATAGACAAGCAGCCCGTCTCTCGGATCGAGGTCCATCGCTCCGGCGTGACCGGCGACGTGATCGCAGCGGAATATCACGGGGGCGAAGGTCAGGCGGTGTATGCCTACGGGCGTGACGACTATGCGTTCTTCGAACAGGATTTGGGGGTGACCCTGCGTGGGGGGACGTTCGGGGAGAACGTGACCGTGGGAGCCCTTCCACCCGAGCCCAGAGTCGGTGATCGCATGATCTTCGAGAGTGGAGTCA
>JBAVPF010000142.1:0-11811 GCA_049692815.1 Acidimicrobiia bacterium | reverse complement strand
CACTCGGCGGGCTCTCCGGCTCGGGGGATGCCGGCGATACGGGCGCCTGCACTTCGGCAACTTCGTCCTCCATGGTCTGGGGCTCCATGGGCGCCGACTCGGTCGTCTTGGTCTCCGGTCCCTGAATGTCATCCGTCGTCTGGAGTCGCAGCTCCTCCCGCTCCCTCTCCAGTCGTTCCATCTCCAGTCGGTAGGCCTCGAACAGATTGGCCTCGCGCTGCTCCGCCTCGGCCTTGAGACGAGCCAGCTCCGCCCTCTCCTGTTCAAGCAGACGCCGCTCTTCCTCGAGACGCAGCTCATGATCGCCGAGCCCGGCCGGAAGCGGATCCGGAGTCGTCAGGGGCGGCTGCGCCTCCGCGTGGGCGCCGCCGACCGTCGGTATCTCGCCCACCTGGTCACGACGGTCCCAATCCCCCGACATCGGCTCTTCGGCCATCGGTGCAGACTCGACCCGGGCCTGGGGCATCGAAGGCTCGCCGGCCAAGGGCTTCTCGGTGACGTGCAGGTTCGTCTCCATGGCAGCGCGGATTTCGTCGATGCGAGATGGCATCGTGCCTTTGCGGGAGCGGCTCACCGCGATCCCCCGAGCACCCGGCCGTTTGGCTTTCATGGCCGCCCACGCCTTGGCCATGTGCTCGACGCCCCTGTAGGCGAAGTCGATCGGGTCGTCGGCGACGAATGTGATCTCGGTCCCGGCGAGGTCCACCTGGAAGGCACTGGCTATCAGACGGTCCGCCCTGATGTCGTAGAGCGACCAGCGTCCGAGGGACTCACCTTCGAGCATCAGCTCCGCCTGATTTCCCTCGATGAGGAAATGGACGGGGACTCCTGGGTGATCCAGGTCAGGAAACTTCAGCTCTCCTGGGAATTTCACGAGGGGGTCCTTGGAAGATGCCTGGCGGACGTCGTCTTGACATGAATAAAGATCCCACCGGATCCGAAAATGTCAAGACACATCAGGTGTATGCATCCAACGGCGGACAGGAGCAAACGAGGTTCCGGTCACCGCTCACCCCGTCGATACGCCCCACCGGGGGCCAGTACTTGTCCGATCTGAGCGTGTCCAACGGGTAGGCAGCGACCTCACGTGAATAAGGCCTTTGCCAGTCGTCCGCAGTCACGTCCTGAGCGGTGTGAGGTGCGTTGACCAGGGGGTTGTCCTCGTGCGGCCATTCCCCACTACCCACACGATCGGCTTCCCCCCGGATGGCGATCATGGCGTCACAGAAACGATCGAGCTCCTCGATGCTCTCCGACTCGGTCGGCTCGACCATCAGCGTGTTGGGCACGGGGAAGGAGAGAGTCGGTGCGTGAAACCCGTAGTCGGCGAGCCGCTTCGCAATATCCTCTGCCGTCACGCCCGTCATCGTGGTGAGGGGGCGGACATCGACGATGCACTCGTGTGCGACCCGCCCGTGGGCGCCGGTGAACAAGACCGGAAAGTACGGATCCAGCCGGCGGGCGACGTAGTTCGCGGAGAGGATGGCCACTCTCGTCGCCCTGGCGAGCCCATCTGGGCCCATGAGCCTGAGGTAGGCGAGCGGGATGGGAAGGATCCCCGCAGAACCGAAGGGAGCACCCGCAATGGCACCGATCCCGGTGCCCGGGCCTGCCTCTTCGAGCAGCGGATGATTGGGCAGGAAGGGCTCGAGATGCGGCTTGACACCTATCGGCCCGACACCGGGCCCACCTCCGCCGTGTGGGATCGTGAACGTCTTGTGGAGGTTGAGATGGCCGACATCGGCGCCGAAGTCGGCGGGCCGCGCCAGACCAACGAGGGCATTGAGATTGGCTCCGTCCACATAGACCTGGCCACCCCTGGAGTGGACGATGTCCATCACCTCGACGATCCCCTCTTCGAAGACTCCGTGAGTGGACGGGTAGGTGACCATCAGAGCGGCGAGGTGGTCGGAATGCTCGGTGGCCTTCGCTTCCAGGTCGGCCAGGTCGATGTTGCCCGATTCGTCTGTCGCCACCACCACGACACGCATGCCGGCCATGACCGCCGACGCCGCGTTGGTCCCGTGGGCCGAGGCCGGAATGAGACAGACGACGCGCTCCGACTCCCCGCGTGACCTGTGGAAGGCCGCGATCGCCAGCAGCCCGGCCAACTCGCCCTGTGACCCCGCATTGGGCTGGAGCGACACTGCCGAGTAGCCGGTGATCGAGGCCAGGGAGGCCTCGAGCTCTGTGATCAGCTCGAGATAGCCCTTTGCCTGGCCGACCGGGGCGTAGGGATGGATCCCGGCGAAACCCGGCCAGGAGATCGGGACCATCTCGGTGGTGGCATTGAGCTTCATGGTGCACGAGCCCAGGGGGATCATGCTGCGATCGAGCGCCAGGTCGCGGTCTGCGAGCCGACGCAGGTAGCGGAGCATCTCGTGCTCGGAGCGATGACGGCTGAACACCGGGTGCGTCAGATATGCCGACTCCCTGGCCAGGGTCTCGGGAAGCGACCCGGGCGACCAGACGACCTCGGCGCCGAGGGCGGCGAGGAGACGCTCCACCAACGCGTCATCGGTGGTTTCGTCGGTAGCTATCCGAATGTGGTCTTCGTCGACTCGGCCGATGTTGATCCCGGCCGCCAGTGCCGCCGACATCAGCTCGTCCGCTCTGCCCGGGCAGAGGAGCGTGACCGTGTCGAACCACGACTCGTTGACGACCTCCAGTCCGGCGCCTCGAAGCGACTCGGCGATCGTGGTCGCCATCCTGTTGCACTCGGCGGCGATGGAGGCGAGACCCTCCGGTCCGTGCCAGCACGCGTACAGGCCGGCCATGACCGCAAGCAGAACCTGCGCGGTGCACACGTTCGACGTGGCCTTCTCCCTACGGATGTGCTGCTCACGAGTCTGCAGCGCCAGCCGGTAGCCATGCCGGCCGCCTCGGTCGGTGGACACTCCAACCAGCCGGCCGGGCAGGGCGCGAACGTGGGGCTCGGCGGTGGCGATGAAACCGGCGTGTGGCCCCCCGTACCCGAGTGGCACCCCGAATCGTTGCGCAGAGCCCACCGCGATGTCGGCTCCCCACTCCCCGGGGGGCGTCAGCACGGTGAGCGCCAACAAGTCGGTTGCCACCACCACGAATGCCCCGGCCTCGTGCAAGCTCGCGGCCTGGTCGGCCAGGTCGCGCACCTCGCCTGAGGAGCCCGGGTAGGAGAGAAGTGCCCCGAAGGCGATTCCCAGGTCAGAGGTGTCGTCCAACTCGCGAAGCTCCACACCTACCGCCGCGGCCCTGGTCGCCATGACCGACTTCGTGGCTGGATGGGTGTCGGAGTCGACGAAGAACACGTTGCGGTCGCCACGGTGGAGACGTCGAGCCATCGCCATCGCCTCCGCGGCAGCGGTGGGCTCGTCCAGGAGAGAGGCATTGGCGATGTCGAGCCCGGTCAGGTCGGAGACCATGGTCTGGAAGTTGAGCAGGGCTTCGAGACGACCCTGTGAGATCTCGGCCTGGTAGGGCGTGTAGGCCGTGTACCACGAGGGGCTTTCCAGGACATTGCGTCGTATCACCGGCGGGGTGATGGTGTCGTGGTACCCGAGGCCGATCAGCGAGGGGAGGACTTCGTTCTTGGCCGCCATCGCCGAGAGCATCTCGATGACCTCGTCCTCGGACATGGCTGCCGGCAGGTCGAGGGTCTGGTCGAGTATCGAGGCCGGCACCGTCTCCGCAACCAGCTCATCGAGGCTCGCCACACCCACGGTCGCCAGCATCTTCTCGATGTCGGCGGGCCCGGGCCCGATGTGGCGGTCGGCGAATCTCTCGGACGGGTTGGGCATCTGTTCGCGATGTTAAGTCGGAGGGAGGCTCACGACGGCGACCGGCAGCTCGGACTGGGCGAGGATGTACGACACACGGTGACCGTAGAACGGGCGGTTGGTGAGCGACCGCGCGCTGGCACCGATGACCAGCAGGTCGAAGGCCCCTGAGTTGCCGAAAGCGACGATCTCTTCCTCGGCGTTGGGTGCCACCCTCACCCCGGTCTCCACGGCGACGCCGAGACGATCGCCGAACTCGACAGCGTCACGCACCAGCTCTCGACCGGCCGCCAGGCTGTCCTCCACGGCGTGGTCCACCCGGATCACCCCCTGGCCCTCGGGCCGGTTGACGACGTGGAGTGCAAAGGTCCTCCCGTCGGCCGCTTTGGCCAGCGAGTAGGCGAACTCCTCGGCGGCACGGGTGGAGCGAGTGGCGGCGACGGGAACCAGGATCCGGCGAGGGAGCCCCGGGTCGGCATGCTTGGCCTGCGGCATCCTCACCACGATGGACGGCACCGACACCTGTGCGAGGACGCGATCGATCACGCTGCTGAAAGTGCCCTCGCCGGTCTCGGTCGCCCCCAGCACGACGAGGTCGTAGCCGAGCCCGCTCTCCCTGGCGATGGCATCCGCCGGGTCCCTGGCAAGACGTCGGATCGTCCTCGCCTCCGGGAGCTGGGCGATCACATCTGCTGGATCCCCCGGCTCGCCTTCCACCCGTCGCAGGAGCCGGCGCCAGAATCCCGGCTTGGCCAAATCCACGACTAGGACGGTCGTCTCCGCATCGGGGAACACGGCCTCCACAAGCTTCGCAGCGAAACGGCTGTTCGCCCCACCGCGGGTGGGAATGAGGATCCTCTTCGATCGCAGGATCTCCGAGGTCTCCTTGACCTTCTCCTGGTCGAGCCGCTTCGCCTCCTCATGCGGGATGTCCCAGCCACTGACCACCAGCTTGAGTAGTTGTGGCGCGATGATCGAGGTGACGATGGCGGCCAGCACCATCACCGTGTACCCCGTCTCACTGACGACACCGAGGTTGAGCCCGATTATTGCGACGACGACCCCCATGGCGCCCAGGGCGGACAGCCCGGACCCGAGGGCGAATGCCTCCCGGCCGCGGACACCGGCGAAGAAGCCACCGATGACCGTCCCGAGGATCTTCGCCAGGATCGCCGTGGCGATGAGGATGACGGTCCAGACGACGACTTCGGTCGTGTTGAGGAGCCCGACGTCCACCCGCAAACCGGAGAAGGCGAAGAAGACTGGAGCCAACAGTGCCGCGGTGAGCGTCTCCAGTATCGAGCGCACCTGAGGCAGTTGATGTCGAAGACCCGCCACCAGGATGCCCACGATGTAGGCGCCGAGGACGGCCTCGATGTTCAGTGCCTGGGTGACCGACCCACCGATCAGTGCGGCGACGAACGTGATCGACAGAGCGGCCGTCGTCGACGACCCCCGCGCCATCACGTAGCGGAAGAGACGATCGATGACCCACCGGAGAATCGTGAAGGCGGCGAGGACGAAGAGGACCAGGCCCCCGAAAGAGACGACCAGACGGTCGAGGCGGAATCCGTCGAGGGCTATCCCGGAGAGAGTGGCCAGGATGAGCCAGCCGACGGCGTCCATGGTCATCCCGGCTGCCAGCGTGACCTGGCCGAAGTTGCGTCTCAGATAGCCGAGGTCCTGGAGGATCTTCGCCACCACCGGGAGCGCCGACACCGAGAGGGCCAGTGCTAGGAACCCGGCGAAGATCCAACGCTCCACTCCCCCGGCGTCTTCGGGCCCGAGCCCCACCAGCGAGTCGGGCACCACGAAGGCAAGCGAAGATGCCGCAGCCAGCGGGATGAGGAATGCTCCGGCGGACACCAGGAGCGCCGCCTTGCGGAATCGGGCGATTATGCCGAGATCGGTCTCGAACCCGATGACGACGAGCAGCATGATCACGCCGAGCCACGAGATGCCGAATATCACCGATCTCACCGCGGCGTCCCCGAATACCCAGTCGAAGGCTTCGGGGGCGAAGCGGCCGAACAGGGTCGGGCCCAACACGACCCCGGCGAGGATCTCGCCGACGACGGCCGGTTGGCCGATGCTCTTCATCACCCAACCGAGGATCCTGGCCACCCCCACCAAGAGCGCCAGTTGGACCAGGAAGACGAGTACCTCGTGCTCGCTGAGCGGGGCACCGGCGACGCCGCCCTCGGCGGCGAGCGTGATCACGAGTCTCAACCTAGCCAGCCCGTCACACGTTGAATCTGAACTCGACGACGTCCGAGGGCCGCATCACGTATGACTTCCCCTCGGTGCGGACGAGGCCCCTCGACCGAGCCGCGGCCCATGACCCGGCCGCCAAGAGCTGGTCATAGTCGACTACTTCCGCGGCGATGAACCCCCGCTGAAAGTCGGTGTGGATGACCCCGGCGGCCTCCGGGGCGGTGGCGCCTGCCGGGATGGTCCAGGCCCGTGCCTCCTTCTCCCCAGCGGTGAGAAAGCTCTGCAGGCCCAAAGTCTCGTAGGCGGCGCGGATCACCACGTTCAGCCCCGGCTCTCCCTGGCCGACCGAGTCCAGCATCTCTCGTCTCTCCTCCGGCTCCAGCTCCACCAGCTCCGCTTCCAGCTGGGCGTCGAGGAAGAGCGCCGGCGCCGGGTGGACCAACGCCGCCAGCACGGCACGTCGGGAATCATCGACCAACGTGGCTTCGTCACAATTGAAGACGTAGATCACCGGTTTGGCTGTCATGAGGTGGAGGTCGTGGAACAGCTCGCTCCTGGCCATGAGATCGGGATGCCTGGAGACCATCTCGCCCGACGCCACCACCTCACGGACAGACTTCACCACGTCGACCCGGGCGCGGAGACTCTTGTCGACCGTGGACTCCTTCTCGAGACGTGGCAAACGGCGGTCTATGGTCTCCAGATCGGCTATCGCCAGCTCCGCCTCGATCACACCGATGTCTCGCTCGGGGTCGAGCTCGGCGTCGGTGTGGACGACATGGGAGGACTCGAAGGCCCGCACCACGTGACAAATCGCCTCGACCTCCCGGATGTTGGCCAGGAACTGGTTTCCCAGACCCTCGCCCTGGGACGCGCCCCGCACCAAGCCTGCGATGTCCACGAAGGTGACCGTGGCCGGGACGATGCGGGCAGAGCCGAACATCCGCGCCAGCTCGTCGAGCCTGGGATCGGGGATCGGCACCACCCCGGTGTTGGGCTCGATCGTGGCGAACGGGTAGTTGGCGGCGAGGACGCCGGCCTCAGTGAGCGCGTTGAACAACGTCGACTTTCCGACGTTGGGGAGACCGACGATCCCGATGGTTAGCGCCATGGAGTCAGGGGAGGTTAGAGAGATGCGCCGCCACCGTCTGATTACCGTGAGCACATGGACAAGGTCGCCGTCGTCGGAGCGGGTTCCTGGGGAACGGCTGTGGCATCGCTGGCCGCCGCTCGCACCGGGACGGCCCTATGGGCGAGGCGGTCAGAGCTGGCTTCGGCGATCAACGAGCTTCATCGAAACCCCGACTACCTCCCCGACTTCGAACTGCCCGGCACGCTCATCGCGACCAACGATCTCGAGGATGCCCTCACCGGTGCCGACCTGGTCGTGATGGCCGTTCCCTCTCACGGCTTCAGAGAGGTCTTCACCGACGCAGCCCCCCACATACGGCCGGGAGTGCCGGTCGTATCTCTGACCAAGGGAATCGAGCAGAAGACGCTGTCACGTATGACCGAGGTCGTGGCCTCGGTCGCACCGGCGCATGACGAAGGGTCCATCGGTGTGCTCACCGGGCCGAACCTCGTCGCCGAGGTGGTCGTCGGTCAGCCGGCGGCTTCGGTTGCCGCGTTTCGCGACCAGGAGGTCGCCGAGAAAGTGCAGCGCCTCTTCATGGGCCCCACCTTCCGTGTCTACACCAATGACGACGTCATCGGATGTGAGCTCGCCGGCGCCCTGAAGAACGTGATGGCGTTGGCCTCGGGCATGTCCGACGGCCTCGGGTTCGGCGACAACACGAAGGCCGCACTTCTCACCAGGTCCCTCGCCGAGTTGACCAGGCTCGGCGTCGCACTCGGGGGCCGGCCGGAGACTTTTGCCGGCCTCGCCGGGATGGGGGACCTCATAGCTACGTGCGGATCCACCCGTAGCCGAAACCACCTCGTGGGCTTCGCCCTCGCTCAGGGGAAGACACTCGACCAGATCGTCACCGAGATGCGGATGGTCGCCGAAGGAGTGAAGACCACAGGGAGTGTCCTCGGGCTCGCCGCGAAGACGGGGGTCGACATGCCGATAGCGACACACGTCGGGTTGGTGCTCGACGGCGCAATCAGCCCGAAGGACGCAGTGCTGAGCCTGATGACCCGTGAGGCGAAGTCGGAGTCGGTATGACCGACAAGACGCGGATCGGGAGACTGCCGGAACGGGGGGTCGACGACATGGTGACGATCCAAGCCATCCTCGACGAGGGCCTGGTCTGTCATGTCGCCTATGTGATCGATGGCCGGCCCGTGGTGCTGCCCACGCTCTATGCACGGGATGGCTACCGAGTGCTCCTGCACGGCTCCAACTCGATGGGTCTGGCCCGGGCGGTGCGCGGCGGCTCTCCCCTCAGCGTCGCCGTCACCCACCTCGACGGGCTGGTGGTGGCGCGGAGTGCCTTCAACTCGTCGGCCAACTACCGCAGCGTGGTCATCCACGGCACCGGAGTGATCCTCGAGGGGTTGGAGAAGGATGAGGCTCTCGACACGCTCGTCGATCGGCTCATCCCGGGCCGGCTCGGCGACGTGCGCCCATCCACCGTGACCGAGATCCGCCAGACGACGGTGATCGCTCTATCACTCGACGAGGTCTCGGCCAAGGTCCGCTCCGGGGGGCCCAACGACGACGAGGCCGACCTCGATCTGGACACCTGGGCTGGAGTCGTTCCCTTCTTCACCGTGGCCGGCGAGCCGACTCCTGCCGGGGACCTCCGCCCCGGGATCGACATCCCGGACTATCTGCGCTCGTTTCGACGTTGATCGACGCAACCATTCGCCACCGATCGGTGTTCTGATACACGATGGCCACGAAACTGCTGACAGCGTCATACGGGACCAATCGCGAAGCCTTCACCCCCGGCGACTGGGCCCTGTTCCTCTCCCTGGCCATGATCTGGGGCTCGTCGTTCCTGTTCATGGCCATAGGGCTGGACTCATTTCATCCCGGGGTGATCACCCTGGGGCGCATCGGGTTGGGCGCTTCGTTCCTGGCACTCATCCCCCGCACCAGGAAGGTACGGGTGGAACGTGGCGACTGGGGGAAGATCGTGGTGCTCGCCGCCATCTGGTCGGCTATCCCGTTCACCCTCTTCCCCATAGCCGAGCAGTGGATTGACTCCGCCGTAGCCGGGATGCTCAACGGCGCCACGCCGATCCTCACCGCCATCGTGGCCTCGATACTCCATCGATCGCTGCCCGGTCGCATGCAGACGACCGGGCTGTTCATCGGTCTTGCCGGCGTGCTCGCCATCGCCGTCCCATCCGCGGGCGACGGCTCGACGGCCGCCCTCGGCGTCGTCCTCGTCCTGATCGCCACGCTCGGCTACGCGCTGTCGCTGAACATGGTCCCGCCCCTGCAGCAGAAATACGGGTCACTGCCGGTGATGGCCCGGGTC
The DNA here is from genome assembly GCA_049692815.1 of Acidimicrobiia bacterium. GTDB lineage: Bacteria > Actinomycetota > Acidimicrobiia > Spongiisociales > ZC4RG35 > JANQRA01. Next base: position 2,411 of record JBAVPF010000142.1, on the reverse strand, counting down.
CTCCCCGTGGCCACCGTGATGGTGGCTCCCTTCGGCCTCTACGGGCTGACCGAATCGACGTTCGCCTGGCCTTCGCTGCTGGCAGTCGCCGCCATCGGAGTGCTGGGAACCGGTCTCGCATTCGTCCTGATGGGGACGCTTGCGGGGAGCGTCGGTGCCACGCGGGCGTCCTTTCTCACCTACCTGATCCCGGTAGTCGCCCTGGTCCTCGGAGTCGTGTTCCGTGACGAGGTGGTGTCCCCCGTCGCCGTCGGCGGAGTCGCGTTGGTGATCGTCGGTGCAGTCCTCGCCTCACGCCGTGAGACGGGGCGCACCGAGAGAGGCACGGCGTAGAGCCCTGATGGCCAGCTCCCGGTCGCCGAGCCGCCGTCTCAGCTCGCGCTCCAACCCACCTATGGGGTAGAGGTTCTGTGGTGCCCTCGGGTCCTTGTGGCGCGCCGACGCATATCTGGGGAGAGTGGCGCTGACCCTCGTGGCGACACGGGCAGCCTCGGCGGCAGAGGTGTCGGCATCGATCTCGCAGCGGACGAGGCCCCCGGCCGGGCCGGCATGGTTGGCCAGCCGCTGATACCACGAGAACCTGCTCCAGCTCGTCGTGGTGAGGAAGAGGGGCGTCCGATAGCCGGCAGGCAAGGAGGTCAACACCTGGCGTAGCTCGAGCGGAAGGTATTGCACCCTCTGTGTCTTTATGTAGCCGACGGCGTTCTCGATGTCGCGGGCGTGTGACAGAGGCCCGTCGACGACCATCAGGTCGGCCCCACCCGCCATATGGGTGACCATCGCCTCCAGGGCACCCATCCGCTGTTGGATCCCGAGCCACAGCTCTTCCGGCGTGGTGCCCTTGGTCGCTTTGACCTCGTAGTCGCCTACCGAGGTCTCGACGGTGCTGGCCGGCGCCGAGGTGAAGAGACCCCTCTCCACCTGCGACTCTTCGAGGAGGGCCCGGCCGTTGCAGCGCACTGCACCGGCGGCATAGGTGGCGGCGAGAGCGAACCCGGGGAAATCGGGAGGCTGCTCGATCCACAGCGTGGCGTCGACGCGGCGCACTCCGTCAATGAACAGGATGTCGGCAACCGGGTCTGCGTCGGGCAGCAAGGGACGCCATTCCTCGGGGCGCAGCTCGACCGACGGGTCCACGTTCTGGCTGGCATCCTCCAGCTCGGGGTCGGTGGGCGTCCCGTAGTCCGAATCCCAGGTCTCCACCGTGAACCTCACGAGACCAGCCTCACTCTCGCGCCACGGGGCTCGCGGACGACCTCGTAGCGCACCGGAGCGCGGGCGGCGAGCTCCTTCACATGGGTGATCACCCCGACCATGAGACCCTTGCCGGTCAGCTCTTCGAGGACTGATGCGGCAGTGTCCAGGGATTCGTCGTCGAGAGTCCCGAAACCCTCGTCGAGGATGATGGCGTCGAGCCCGGAACCACCCTTTGCGGCCAGGGTCTCGGCCAGAGACAGCGCCAATGCCAGCGAGACGAGGAACGTCTCTCCCCCGGAGAGAGTCTCGACGCGACGCATCTCGTCGGCGTTCCGATGATCGACGATCGAGAAGCTCCCCGACTCGTCGGAGTGAAGCGAGTAGCCCCCGTCGGAGAGCTGGTCGAGCAGGTCGTTGGCGCCGGTGACCAGATCGACGAGAGCGCCGGCCATGAGCCATTGCTCGAACCCGTTCGACCGGAGATGGCCGGTCAGGGCGGTGGCGACGGCCGCCTGGGACGCCGCCACCTCGGCTTCGGTAGCGAGCCTCACCGACTGCTCTTGAGCTTTCTCATGACTCTCTACGATGGAACGGCTGCTCTGCAGCGCCGTCGCGACCTGTGCCGCAAAGGGCTCGATGGCATCGATCCCATGACCCTCCAGGTCGGCGACAAGCCGGAGGCGGGCCTCCTCGGCGGCAGCCTCGGCAGCGACGACCTTCTCACCGGCCTGGCGCTCCTCCTCACGAAGCCTGGCGGTCGTCTGGTCCCGCCAGCCGATCAACTCTTTCCATTGCACCGTCACGTCATCCGACTCGGAGATGGGAGGCTCGAGATCGGCCACCGTGAGCTGGGCGCTGGTCAGGCTCTTGGCCACCTGGCGGGAGGCATCGGCGAGATCCTCCAACTCCCTCTCGGCCTTCTCCACGTCGGCCGCCATCTCCTGGGCCGTCTTACGGGCCGACTCCAGATCGGCCATCACCCGTCGTAGCTCGGTCTCGATGACCTCGAGATCGTCGGGAGCCTCCTCGAGGTCGGCCAGAACCGCCTCACGCTGTTCCGCCAGACCTGCTCGCCCCGCCTCCAGACCGGCCAGGGCGGTCCGGGTCGCATCGGCGCTCTGGCGAAGACGGGAGACCTCGTCGGCGGCCGCTTGCTCGACGGCCTCCAACCCGGCCACTGCGGGGACCTCTTCGAGGGCCGGTATCTCGACGAC
>JBAVPF010000141.1:0-1863 GCA_049692815.1 Acidimicrobiia bacterium | reverse complement strand
GCTGGTTCCACCACCACGTGGTGGTTCATGAACGAGGTTTCGAGATCGTCCTCCATCCCGACCACCGCCGGGTCCGATTCCGCCGACCCGACGGCCGGGATCCTCCGGGCTGACCCACACCCGTCGCAAACCCCCCGACCGAATCAGCCGAAACTCCCGAATGTGCACCGTCACCGTCAGTAGACGCCGATTTGGCGCGCCGTTTTCCAGAATCTCAATACGGTTCGGAGGAGTCGAGGCCACCCGTCCGGTTGGCGCCTACCCGTGATGAGGTATCCCGGTAGATTGACGCACATGAGAAGAGCATCGGTGACGGTGTTCGTCGATGACTACATCCTCGGTCGTCTGCCCGACGTCTGTGCCGTGACAGGTGACCCTCGACAGATGTCATCCACGATTCGCTGGAGCAGTCGAGGCCTCGAGTCGGAAGGATCTCGCCGGCTCATCGAGCTGAGGCTTCTTCAGCCTGCGAAACAGCCCCAGAACTCGTTGGTCAACACGATGTCGCCCAAGTCGATCCTTCGGTCGACCTCGTTCAGGTAGGAGGCATCGAACAACGTCCCCGATGCCGGCCCACATGTGCCCGCCTCGGGCAGCCCGTCGATCACCAGCCTGCCCCACACCGAGTACGCCTTCTCGATCACCACTTCCGGCTCGCCCGGCTCGATCACGTCGTCACACCAATTCGAGAAGAGGTCTCGACCAAACGTCAAGTCGGCATCCCAGGCCGCGCCCGGCAGCTGGTACTCCGCGCCCACGTCACCTTTCTCCGCAGCCTCGAAGTCGAGGAACGTCAGCACGAGACCCGTCGTCTGGTCCTCGTCACCCAGCGCGAAGCCGAAGCCGCAGCCATGCGACACCGTCAGATCCGGCTCGTCGACGAGCCCCGACATCGATGGGGAGCACGCGCTCAACGTGATTGCGATCGCGACGCACCAGACCAGCAACCTCATGCATGATTGGACGCCAGTGTGCGATCACACGGTTCCCGGCTGAGTTAGGGCTGCTCCAGCCGGAGTGTGGTGTGGAGGATGTCGTCGACGACCATGGCGTCCCGCGACGTCGACGGTGTGTACTTGGCCAGGAATCCCTGTGTAGCGGCTTCGACCGACTTCGCATCCCGAGCCGGCACCGCTCTCATCGGCATCGAGACATCGCCGGCCTTCAGGACCACGTCTGGATTGACAAGGGCTCGCTGGTACCAGACGCCACGGTCACCCAGATAGGACCGGATGTAGATCTCTCCCTCGTGGGGCGCTGTCCAGATGATCGTGCCGACCCTCCCCTCGCCATCACTCGTCTCGATGACGACCTCTTGCGACTCGGCGATGACCGACAAGGAGCTATCGATATCCATGAGTGGATCGTATCGACGGCCTCATGACTAACCGGGCGGCAGAAACCAATGGACGTATCCGCATCGGGCACAAACCACGCAGTTGGCGCTGGCGTTCAGCCAATCCAGCTCCAGGAGTGTCATTCCCGTGGTCTGGATCTTGCCCTCACGCTGGAAGAAGAGGTCATGATCGCAGATCTCGCATCTCATCGGCGTCCCCAGGATCTCGACCTGTGAAGCCTCAGGCTTCTTGAAGAGTGCCATCGCCGAAGCGTACGCCCCGGTCGGGGTATACAGCTCGCGATCGGAAACCGCCACCGTTACCCTGCCCTGCGATGCCCCGCAACATCCCCGACAAGCCATCACTGGACGGTCTCGAGGCGAAATGGGACGCCCATTGGGAGGAAAACGACACCTTTCGGTTCGACCGGTCAAAGACCCGTGAGGAGATCTTTGCCATCGACACGCCACCGCCCACGGTTTCCGGCTCGCTCCACATGGGGTCCGTCTTCGGGTATGTCCAGACC
>JBAVPF010000140.1:0-2303 GCA_049692815.1 Acidimicrobiia bacterium | reverse complement strand
CTTCCCCTGCGCGAGGCCATCACCCGGTACACCGAGGAGTACTCCGGAGCAGCGGTCGACCCCGGTCAGATCCTGGTCACCAACGGGGCCAAGCAGGCCATCTTCCAGGCTTTCGCCGCATTGGTGGACCCGGGCGACGAGGTGCTCCTACCCGCACCTCACTGGGTCACGTACCCGGCAGCTGTCGAGCTCGCCAGTGGCACCCCGGTCTCGGTGCCGACCTCGATGGAGAATGGGTTCAAGGTGACCGTGGACGACCTGGAGGCGCATCGCACGGATCGCACGAAGGCCCTCATCTTCGTCTCCCCTTCCAACCCGACGGGCAGCGTCTACACCTCCGAGGAGGCCGTTGCCATCGGTGAGTGGGCTGCCGCCAACGACGTCTGGGTGGTGGCCGATGAGATCTACCAGCGGTTGGTCTACGGCGATGCAGAGGTGGCACCGTCCATCGCGGCCACCCCGGGTCTGGACGACCTCCTCCTGGTCAATGGTGTGGCCAAGAGCTTCGCCATGACCGGCTGGCGGGTCGGTTGGGTCATCGGGCCCGGCGACGTCATCGACGCCGCGGCACGTCATCAGTCCCATGCGACCGGGAACGTCAACAACGTCGCCCAAATGGCCGCGCTCGCCGGGCTGACCGGGCCCCAGGACGCGGTGATCGCCATGCGGGAGGCATTCGACAAGCGACGCCGGCTCATGATGTCGATGCTCTCCTCCGCCCCCCGGGTGGAGTGCCACGAGCCGGAAGGGGCCTTCTACGTGTTCCCCAGGGTCGAGTTGCTCCTCGGTGACGAGGTGCCAACCGCGATCGCGCTCGCCGAGCGGCTGATCGAGGACGCCGGCATCGCAGTCGTTCCGGGAGAGTCATTCGGAGCGCCGGGCTACATCAGGTTGTCCTACGCCCTGTCGGACGAGGATCTCGAGCGCGGGGTCTCCCGGATGCTCGCCATGTTCGAAAGGCTCTGAGCCCGGTTTACACTCGCCCGGCGATGAAGGCAGGTTCTACCGCCCGAGCGATGATGCTCGTCGAGCCCCGCCATTTCTCCATGACAACCGTCTCCACCGAAGGCGGCGAAGCGGGCGGATGGCTCGCCGTCGAGGCCACCGGTGTGTCGGGCTCCGACGTCAAGGTGTGGAAGGGGGAGGCGCGTGACGTCGTCTACCCGCTCGTGCCGGGAAACGAGGTCGTGGGCCGTGTCGCCGTTCAGGGCCCCAACGTGCCTTATCCGGTGGGGACGCGGGTCGTGGTCGAGCCCCGCATCCGCTGTGGCCGCTGCCGTCGCTGTCAGCTGAACCTCGCCACGTGCACGAGCCGCAAGCCAAGCAATTCCTACGGGATGATCGCCTCGATCGAGCCGCCGGGTCTCTGGGGAGGTCTGGCGGAGCTGTTGTACCTAGACCCCAACTCGCATCTCCACCCCGTCACCGACGACGTTCCCTCGGAGGTGGCCACATTCGTCCACCCTCTGGCCTCCGGCCACACCTGGGCTGTGGAGCTGCCCATGCTGAAGCCGGGAGAGGACGTCCTCATCCTCGGCCCCGGGCCCCGAGGCCTCGCCTGTCTGATCGCGGCGAAATCCGCTGGAGCCGGTTGGGTGGGGATTGCCGGGCTCAGCCACGACCGTGATCGTCTCGAGCTGGCCAAACGTCTTGGAGCCGACGCCATCATCGACGTGGAGAAATCCGACGTGGCCGCAGCGATGGCCGACAATCTGGGGAGACGCCCCGACGTGGTCATCGACGTCACCTCAGACGACCCGGAGGCGGTCTTCACCGCCCTCGACCTGGTGCGAAGTGGTGGCAGGGTGATTCTGGCGTCGACCAAGGGGGACCGGGCCTTTCACTTCCTCTCCGACGTGATCGTGGCCAAGCAGCTCACGGTTCGCGGCGCCGTCGGCGCAACCAGCGTCGGCTACCAATGGGCGACCAACCAGCTCGAGACCGACCCGCGAATCGACGATCTGGTGTCCCATCAGTTCCCCCTCTCCGAGGCATCCCGCGCCCTCCAAGCGGCCGCCGGGCTGTTGGGGCGCGAAGAGCTGATCTCCGTAGCAGTCACCTTCTGACGGGTGAGACCCGCCGGTCCAACCCGGCTGGCCACGGCGTCGTGGATGATCTACGACCTGGCCAACACCATCTTCGCTCTCGGGGTGGTCGGCCTCTACTTCTCCGACTGGCTGGTCAGCGAGGGCCATCCCGACAGCTTCCTGGCCGGGGTTCAGGCGGCGGCGGCCGCAGTGGTCATCTTCCTGGCGCCCTGGGCCGGTGCTCGCAGCGACGTCCTCGGCCGCAGGGTGCCGACC
>JBAVPF010000139.1:0-10490 GCA_049692815.1 Acidimicrobiia bacterium | reverse complement strand
GACCCCCTCGGGCCGCTTCCGGGCCGCACGGGGATGAAAAACGGCGCGAGATGACGCGGGGCACCGCGAAGAGACAGCGTCGGATTCTCCCAGGTCAAACGCTGTTTTGCGACTATCAACGTTGATCGTCGTTAGGCTCCGTTTCGCCCTGGCCCGGCCTTTCAAGCCGGAAACGCCGGTTCGAATCCGGTCGGGACTGCAAGACCTGATCGGGCAGCCGAGGTTGCCGACCAGATATGCATGGCCGCGTACCCTCTCCAAGGTCTCCACTCATCGGCGATGATGCCCAAGTCGCCGTCTGTGGGGGGCAACCGTCTCCGCGCGGTCGCTTTCGGCGGGACGAATGCATCCGGGTCGCGCAACACGCTCGAGACGATTCTCGTCACCGTCGTCGCCCCGATTCCTGGGATCTGTCGCAAGCGTCGGGCGGCCTCATGAGGTTCCAAAGACCCGTCGAGAGCCAGACCGCGATGGCTCACCTCATGTGCCAGTGCGGTGACGGCGTTGGCGAGTTGCGGAGAGAGGCCTGCTTCGGTGAGATCGACGGACGCGAGACGATCCGGTGAGGGGAAGATGTGGGTCAGGGTCCCCACAGGAGCGAGTAGGGGCTGTCCGAAGAGGCGGGCGATCAGGCTCGCCTTGTGTACTGCCGCCGGCGATCGCGTCTGTAGGACGTTCAGCACGGTCGTCTCGAACGGGTCGAATGCGCCCGGCAACCTGATGCCAGGCGTCTGGCGCACCAAATGGCGGAGGGTCATGGAACGAGCGAGCTGCTCGTCGATCACCTCGGGGTCGGCGTCGAGGTCCATCAGCCGTCGTGCGCTTTGAATGACCGGTGCCAGTTGGTCGGTCTCCGCGGTCCTCACTCTCAGGGCCACGGACGTTGGGGTCGGTGTCAGCTCGACGACAGCTCCATGCTGTCCGAACGGGATAGCCCTCCGATAGGAGCCATCGACGACCTCCTCGACACCGGGTATGGCGCGGCCGGCGAGGTGGTCGAGAAGCACGTCACCGGCGAATGGCTGACGGAAACGCAGCTCGAGGTCGACCGAAGGCGTTTCGAATCGGCTGCCATTGCGCATGGCGGTCGGAGTCACTCTGTAGATCCGCTGGATCGACTCGTTGAAAGCCCGGACGCTGGCGAAACCCGCGGCGAATGCAATGGTGGTGATCGGCATGGAGGTCTCCGTCAGCAATTGGCGGGCGAGCCGGGCGCGCCGGGAGCGGGCCATAACGCCTGGAGTGACGCCCACCTCCTCTTTGAACACACGCTGGAGATGTCGTTCCGAGACACCGAGCCGAGCGGCCAGGCCGGATACACCCTGCCGATCGACCACACCTTCGGCGATGAGCCGAAGGCCTCGACCGAAGAGGTCCGCCCTGGTATCCCACTCTGCGGTGTCCGGGCTGACCTCTGGGCGGCAGCGACGGCATGGCCGGAAACCGGCCAGCTCGGCTGCGGCGGCGTAGCGGTAGAACGAGGTGTTCTTCCTCTTGGGCGTTGGTGCAGGGCAGACCGGCCGGCAGTAGACGCCCGTCGTCTTGACGGCGACGAAGAACCGGCCGTCGAAACGGGTGTCGCGACTATCCATCGCTCGATACATTGTCTCGAAGTCCACGACTGGACACTACGACCGCATCAGACCTTCACTGGCGGAAAAGCGACACGGTCGACATGTCGCTTTTCCGCCAGCAGACCTCGTTACAGCCTCGGATACTCGCTCTGGAATGTTGCACACATCGGACTTGGAGGGAGAGCGTTGAGTGCCCGGCCGCCTGAGTCATCGCTTGGCGCCCGCTTCTGGAGGGTGTGGGCGGCGGCAACCGCATCGAATGTGGGTGACGGAATCGTGCTGGCGGCTTTGCCACTTCTGGCGGCGAGGCTCACCCGTGAGCCCATTGGGGTCGCTGCGACGACCATCGCGGTCCGGCTCCCCTGGCTCGTATTCGGTCTCTTCGCTGGTGTGATCGTCGACCGCAGGGACCGTCTCCGGCTCATGATCGGGACCGATATCGGAAGGGCTGTGGTTTTCGCCGGCATGGCGGCGATCGTGGCCTCGGGCCAGATGACACTGGCCCTTCTCTACGCCACCGTCTTCGGAGTCGGGGTGTTGGAGACGCTCTTCGACACGGCGGCGATGAGCATGACTCCGGCCCTTGTTCGCCAGGACCAGCTGGAGCGGGCCAATGCCCGAATCAACGGTGCCTTCATCGCCGCCAACGAGTTCGTGGGGCCTCCTCTCGGCGGTGCGCTCTTCGCCGTGGCCGCAGCCGCGCCCTTTGGCGTCGACGCGGCCACGTTTGCCCTCAGCGTCGTCATTCTCCTCACCGCCGGTGGCCGATATCGGGCGGAACGGCTCCAACGCTCGACCGTCCTCGCAGACATCCGCACCGGGTTCGGGTTCTTATGGAGAGAACCGCTGATCCGGGCGTTCGCAATCGGCGCCGGGGTAATAAATCTTGGCTTCACCTCAGCGGTGGCCGTCCTAGTGCTGCACGCACAGGACAACCTGGGTCTCGACGACGTCGGCTTCGGGATCCTGCTCGCCACGGCCGCAGTCGGGGGACTGACCGGGGCGCAGGCGGCTCCCCGGGTGCTGATGGCGCTCGGCCGCCGACGCGGTGTGGTGCTGGCTGTGGCCGGTCTGGCGAGTGGTGTCGCCATCACCGGGGCGGCGAGCACCATCTGGCAGGCGGGGTTCGGGTATGCGCTGGTCGGGTTCAGCGTTGAGGTGTGGAACATCGCCTCCGTCACTTACCGGCAATCGGTGACGCCCGACGAGCTTCTCGGCAGGGTGATGGCCGGGTTTCGGGTGATCGCCTACGGCGCCTTTCCTCTCGGGGCGGCTCTTGGGGGAGTGGTGGCCGATCTCACATCATTGCGGATCGCCTTCTTCGTCGGTGCGGGTCTCATCCTGGCCCTGGTGCCCTACATGGCTGTGACGACTCGAAAGCACGGTCTCTAGGGCTCTCCAGAAGTGGCTCCGCCCTGGGGGAGGGCGGTGGGAAGGTCCACCCCTCTGACTACGATCGATAATCGATATGTCGGTGGTAGACGTTGTGAAAGCTGGGCTCGCGGGGCGTATCACCGACCCGGGAGGGACAACCGTCCGCATATGACACACGTCTTCAGCTTCGACGATCCGCCTGCAGTTACTCCCGATCAGTCGAGGCTTCTACTCGGCGGGAAGGGCCACAACCTCGTGGTCATGAGGAAGGAGCTCGGTCTCCCGGTGCCCCCGGGATTCACGGTGACCACCGACACCGGGCGCGTCTATCTCAGAGATGGCTGGCCCGAGGAGCTCGACACCGAGTTGCGCCAGCAGATGGCCAGGCTCGAGTCACAGGTGGGACGACGGTTCGGCGGTCCCGGCGAGCCGCTGCTGGTGAGCGTCCGCTCCGGTGCGCCAGTCTCGATGCCAGGGATGATGGACACCATCCTCAACCTGGGACTCAACGCTGACACGACCATCGGGCTGGCCGAGGCGTGCGGGGACGAGACATTCGCCACCGGCTCCCGGAGTCGTCTCGTAGACATGTATCACAAGGTGGTCGGTGCCGGAGACGTGCCGGTGGACCCGTGGATGCAGCTGCGAGTGGCGATCGAGGCCGTGTTTCGTTCTTGGAACAGCCCTCGTGCCCGGAGCTACCGGGAGCACGAAGGCATCTCCGAGGACATGTGCACGGCGGTCACGGTCCAAACCATGGTCTTCGGGAACATAGACGACGAGTCGGCCACCGGCGTTCTGTTCACCCGGAACCCGGCGACCGGCGAGGACAGCCTCTATGGAGACGTCATGTTCCGGGCGCAAGGGGAGGACGTGGTGGCCGGTGGGAGCACACCCGAGCCGATCGCGGTCCTCGACGACCGTCTCCCCGAGGTGGCGGGCCAGCTCCACGGGTACGCGGACCTGCTCGAGCGTCACTATCGAGACCTGTGTGACATCGAGTTCACCATCGAACGGGGCAGGCTCTGGCTTCTCCAGGTGCGCATCGGGAAGCGAAGCCCACAGGCCGCTCTGAGGATCGCGGTCGAGATGGCCGAGGATCCGGACTTTCCGCTCACCCGAGCAGAAGCCGTCGAGCGCGTCGCAGACCAGCTCGTCTCGCCACCCACTACTCCGGGACAGGTCGGGCCCGGTGCCGAGCTGCTTACGGAAGGTCTTCCCGCCTCCCCCGGCGTGGCCAGCGGGCTGATCGCCTTGACTCCTGAGGCGGCGATCTCCATGGCCGACGAGGGACGGCCCGTGATCCTCGTGCGAGCGAAGACATCACCCGACGACGTCCACGGGATGGCTCGCGTGAAAGGCATCCTCACCTCCCGGGGGGGCCTGGCGTCCCACGCCGCCGTGGTGGCGCGTGGTTGGGGGATTCCGGCCGTGGTAGGGGCCGAAGAGGTCCGCATCTCGGACCGTCACATCTCGATCGGTGATCGAGCGCTGGCCGAAGGTGATGTGATCACCATCGACGGCGGCAGCGGCAGTGTGTTCGCCGGTGAGACCGGCGCCGAGGTCGCCATCCAAGAAGAGGCTCGGGTGCTTCTCGAATGGGCCGACGAAGCGGGCATCCGGATCTCGGGTCGGACCGACTCAGATCTCTCCGAGCCGGCCTCCGGTGGCGATAGCCCGCCAAGCCCGGAGACCGCGGTCCGCGCCCTTCACATCAAGGGATTCGCCACACCTGACAGTCTTGCCCCGGCTGTGGGATGCTCGACCGAGACAGTCGTCCCGGTGCTCGACGAGCTCGTCGATAGAGGGCTCGCCAAGCGGACGGGAGAGATGTGCCAGCTCACCGAGGAGGGGCGCTCGATGGGGGCAACCCTCATCGCTGCCGACCGGGACGATTGGACAGGTGAGGCTGCAGACAGGGCCCTGGACACGTTCCTGGCCCTCGATGTCAGGATGAAGGAGATCGTCACCGGTTGGCAGCTACGTGTCGTCGACGGTGAGCAGATCATCAACGATCACACCGATGAGAGCTACGACCAGGGCATCCTCACCGCGTTTGCGACGTTCCACCAGGACGCCTGCGAATGGCTGGGGCCACAGGTCGACGGTCTGCCCAGGTTGGGCTCGTATCTCCAGCGCCTGCAGGTTGCTGCCGGTCTGGTGGCGGGAGGGAACCTCGATTACATCGCCTCTCCCCGTCTCGACAGCTATCACACCGTCTGGTTCGAGTTGCACGAGGACCTGATCCAGTTGGCCGGGCGGAGCAGGGAGGAAGAGGCCGCGGCGGGGAGGGCCTGACCCTGGCGGGCCGGTTGACGCACCTGTGTCCTGCTACGTAGTGTTGGCGTTGTAATCGATTATCGAGGATAGACGTGTCAAGGCGTTGGAACGGCTCGGCCCGAGCGACGTCGTCGTTGGCCACCCCGCCTCTTCTCGCCCGAGCCGGAGGTGTCGCTGACACTCCCCCTTCGCCACGTCACCCAGGGTCGCCCTGAGCTCGAGATCGCGGTGACAGCCGGATCGCCGCCATAGCGAAAGGAGTGCTGCGGATGGCAGACACGAGCAAGGTCGTCAACGAGTTCTTCGGTGACGACGAATTCCCGGTCGAATGGGAGAACGAGCAGGAGAAGAGTCTCCTCTGGGTCTACGACGACCTCCACTGCCCACAGCCGCTCTCACCCATGTACTTCGACATCGGCGGATGGTGGCTGACCTGTGACCACATGTTCCGGCGATTCGGCACTCCATTCGCATCGGATTGGATCGCCAAGAACGTCAATGGCTACCTCTACACGGCGGCAGTGCCCGCAGATCCCGACTTCGACGTCCCCTCCAAGGAGTACAACAGCCTCTACACGCCCCGTGTCCCCAAGGACGACGGCGAGTACGCCGCCAAGATCGGCGGTTACCTGAACGCCGTCCTCCCGGTGTACGGGCTGAACTTCGCCGACTGGTGGCGGGATCGCCTCGTCCCAGAGATGAGACGCAACCTCGACTACCTCGAGGGCAAGATCGACGAGGCCGAGCACATCGATCTGATGGAATGGGCCGTGATCCTCGAAGATGCGATCGACATCCACGACCGGCACTGGAAGATCCACTGGATGCTCAACTTCGCCCAGCTCTCGGCCACGCTCAACCTGCGGGCCGTGATGGAAGAGGTCAGGGGTGAGGTCGACGAAGAGCTGCTCGGTCGTCTTCAGAACTCGGCCAGCGATCGCAACTGGGATGCGATCGAGGTCTTGTGGAAGATGAAGGAAGAGGCCAAGGCGGACAGCGAGCTCGCAGCAGCGTTCGCCCACGACACGGGCAAGGAGATCCTCGAGGCGCTGGAAGCCACCGACAAAGGCAGGACCTTCATCGAGGAGGGACTTCGTCCCTATCAACGGGAATTCGGCTGGCATGCGGTCTGGAGTCACGAGTTCATCTTTCCCAGCCGCTTCGAGAACCCGGCTCCCGTGATCGACGTGATCAAGGGCTACCTCGAGTCCGACTACGACTACCCGTCCGCGGTGAAGCATCTCGCCGACGACATCGAGAAGGCGTCGGGAGAGCTCCTCGCCGGGCTGGAGGGTGAAGACCTGGCGAAGATGAAGGCGGCCAACGAGGTCAACCTCAGGATGGCGCCCCTCACCCCGGATCATCACTTCTACATCGATCAGGGGACCAACGCGCACGTCAGGGTGGTGCTCGTCAAGATCGGTGAGAAGCTGGTTGCGTCCGGCGCTCTCGCCGACGCCGAAGACGTCGTGTTCCTCAAGTACAACGAGCTTCGATATCTGATCGGCGACCTGGAAGGTTTCGACGCGCGAAGCATCGTGGAGCGGAGAAAGGACGAGCGGAAGCAGTCGGAGAAGCTCAGGCCCCGTGACTGGATCGGCACGGCGACGGAGTCTCAGATCCAGTTCCCCTATCTCTCCCTCTGGGGTTTCCCGGAGAAGCTCGACGTCGACGAGGGCGAGACCGACTCGGTCACCGGAATCGCCGGCTCACCGGGCGTCACCGAGGGCATCGCCAAGGTGGTCCTGTCGATCGACGACTTCGACGAGGTCAAGAAGGGCGATATCTTGGTCTGCCAGATGACGAATCCGGCGTGGACGCCACTGTTTGCCCTCATCAGCGCGATCGTCACCGACACAGGCGGCACGGCTTCCCATCCCGGCGTCATGGCCAGGGAGTTCGGCATCCCCGCGGTGCTGGGCACCTCGGTGGCGACCAGCCGGATCAAGTCCGGCGACCAGGTGAGGGTGAACGGCTCGACCGGTGTCGTCGAGTTCCTGTGAGCGCATACGAGGATCTGGCTCATGTCCCCGTGGAGAGAGAGGTCCTGTCCTCTCAGGTGAAGGATCGGATCCTCACCTGGATTCTCCAGGGTGATCTCCCGCCCGGCTCCCGCCTGGTGGAGACCCAGCTGGCCCGTCAGCTCGGCACCAGCCAGGCCCCGGTGCGGGAGGCCCTGAGGGACCTGGCGTCGCTGGGATTCATCGATACCCGGCCTTACAAGGGATCCTGGGTGCGCAAGCCCAGCAAGGAGGAGCTGATCGAGGCCGTGCAGGTCAGAGCGGAGCTGGAGGGCCTGGCCGCCAGACTCGCTGCGGAACGACGTTCGGACGCGTGCGTCGAGGAGCTGCAGGTTCTTCTCGCCGAGATGAGCGAGACCGCAGCGCGCGGCGACGCCCACGATCAGGCGGTGAAGACCACGGCGTTTCATGCCCGCATCGTCGATGCAGCGGGCAATGGCACCCTGAAACGCCACTGGGAGATGCTCGAGCCCTTCAGTCGCACCTACATCACGACCTCCGGTGTCGGGATCGACCTCGGTTATCTCGGCTCACGGCACCAAGGCCTTCTCGAGGCGATACGTGACCAGGACCCCGAGTTGGCCGAGACTCGGGCGAAGGCCCATGCCGAAGAGGTCATAGAGATGCTCAGGGATTTCGAGCATCCCGAGCTCGATGAGAATGAAGGCGCCGGGCCAGCGCCACTGCGCGGGGCAGAGCCAGACGAGAGCGGCCAGAAGAGCGACTAGGGACCGAATTGGGACGACTTATCGAGGAGTTGTCGGCGGGGCCGGCCCGGATCCGAGTCGACATCATCGGCTCGGATCTCCCCGAGCACGTCCTGGACAACATGGACTTCCTCGCCTATCGAATCGCCCAGATCCGTACCGAGCCCGATGTCTTGCTCGAGGTTCCGGACATCGAATGGGATCGCAACCCCGCCGCCTCGACCGTGAGCTGGGACGGTCACACCATGAGGTTTGGCGGAGACTGGGCCTCCGGGCCCCTGCAGAAGGCCATGGTCACCCTTCTCGCATTGCGTCTGGAGGATCACGGTCTCCATCCCTTTCATTCGGCGGCGGTGCACTATCGGGATCGGACGATTCTCTTCCTCGGCGGGGAGTCCAACCACGGCAAGAGCATGTGTCAGATCGAGGCCTGCCGGCGTGGCGGGCTGCTCGTCTCGACCGAGACCACGGTCATCGACGAACAGGGGGTGGCCGTCCTGGGGTCGAAGACGGTGTTCCTGAAGTCCCGCGCCAAGGGCACCGAGCGGGCCGACAAGGCCTCCCCGGATCGGGGTGCGGAGAAGTTCTTCGGCGAGATGCCGACCTGGGACGACTACGAGGGCTCAACAAACGTGGACGTGGTCGTGGTTCCCTCCATCGATGGGAACTTCGAGACGAGCACGGTAGAGATGATTCCCTTCGAGAAGCAGTACCAGGCCTTCCATTCGATGCAGAACTACTTCCTGCTCAATGAGCTGCTCGCTCCCGGGCTCCCCATTCCCGTGGTGGACACCGGGGAGCTGAGACAGAGAAGAGCCGACTTCGCACGACGTTTCTGTGAGCGGCCCTTCTTCCTCATCAGGGCGGCCACCCCCCAGCTCCTCCTGGACGAGACCGACGGAATCCTGTGAGCTCAGCCCTGGCCAAAGAGTTGCGCCCGAGCTTCGACTACGTGCGACCCCGAGCCCTGGCCGATGCGGTGTCCATCCTCGCCGAGGAAGGCCTGAACGCCAGGCCGCTCGCGGGCGGGACCGACCTCGTGGTCGCCCTGCGACACGGGTTGGCACATGCCGACGTCGTGGTCGACCTCAAACGCGTCGTCGAGCTGGCTCCGGGTATCGAGGAGTCGGAGGGGACGCTCTCAATCAGTGCCAACACGCCGATGACGGACATCGAGCGGGACGAGATGGTCAGAATTCGCATCCCGGGGCTAGTCGAGTCGGCCCAGGTCGTCGGGTCCGTGCAGATACGCAATCGGGCGACGGTGGCGGGAAATGTGTGCAATGCCTCCCCGGCCGCGGACACCCCGCCCATGCTGGTGGCGTTGGGGGCTTCGCTGTTGCTGGCAGGGCCGGATGGCCAGCGTCGGGTCGGGATAGACGACTTCTGGACCGGCTACCGGGAAACCATCTTGAGGAAGGGTGACGTGGTTCGGGCCATCGAGGTCCCCGTGCCCGCCCCCAGGGAAGGGTCGGCCTTCCTCAAGCTCGGTGTGCGTCGTGCCATGGAGATCAGCATCGTCTGTGTGGGCGCCAGGGTCGCTCTCGGCGACGACGGCGTCATCTCCGGCGTCGGGATCGGTCTCGGGTCGGTGGCACCGACGACGGTCCGGGCGGCATCATCCGAGCAATTGCTGCTAGGTGAGAAGCCCGCCCCAGGGCTCCTGGCGGAGGCGGGTGCCGCCGCCGTGGAGGCCTGCACGCCCATAGACGACCTGCGGGCCAGTGCGGATTATCGAAGGGCCATGATCCCGGTGATGGTGGAGCGGGCTCTCGCCGTCGCGTTGCAGAGAGCGAGTGAAAGCTCGTGACGCAGATCAGGATCACCGTGAACGGGCTGGCCCATCGACTGGAGGTCGCACCCGACGGCTTTCTCCTCGACGTCCTCCGCGACGACTTGGGCTTGACCGGGGCCAAGGAGTGCTGTCTCGAGGGTGAGTGTGGCGCCTGCACAGTGATCGTCGACGGCCGGGCGGTGAACTCCTGTCTGATCCTCGCAGCCGAGGCGGACGACGCCGAGGTGCTCACAGTCGAGGGTCTGGGGGGCGAAGGCCTGTCGAGACTGCAATTGGCGTTCCTCGACCACGCCGCGGCCCAGTGTGGGTTCTGCATACCGGGTCAGCTGATGGCCGCCCAGGCTCTTCTGGATGACAACCAGAGCCCATCGGCGGCGGAGATCCGCGGGGCGCTGGCCGGGAACCTCTGCCGGTGCGCCGGCTATCAGCAGATCGCATCCGCCGTGGCCGACGCAGCAGGGGTCGAGTCGTGACGCGGTCGAGCGAGCCCACCCAGCCGGTGGGAGGCACGCCACACCGTGTCGGCGGTGTGGAGAGGGTCACGGGCGCCCAGCGTTATGTCGCCGACCTCGAGCTCCCTGGGGCCCTCCACGTCGAGCTGGTGACCCTCGATTGCGCCCGTGCCAGTCTCATCTCGATTGACAAGACCGAGGCGGAGCGTGTCCCCGGTGTCGTGATGGTGATGACGGCGGAGACTTTGCCCCAGCCGGTGCCGAGGTTCGGGCCGCAGCACCAGGAC
>JBAVPF010000138.1:0-9066 GCA_049692815.1 Acidimicrobiia bacterium | reverse complement strand
AACCGCGAGGAGGCTCTCGCAGTGGCCAACGACTCTGACTACGGGCTGTCCGCCGGCATCATCACCAACGACTTCACGAGGGCCTTGGACATGGCACTGAAGCTGGAGACCGGAATGGTCCATATCGGCGATCAGACCGTCAATGACGAACCTCAGGCCCCCTTCGGAGGTGTGAAGGGAAGTGGTTACGGCCGTTTTGGCGGCCAAGCGGCGCTCGACGAGTTCACCGAGCTGCGCTGGATCAACGTCCAGCGCAAGCCGAGGACCTTTCCCTGAGATCAGAGGCCCACGACGAGGCTCCGTCTCTCCATCAGCACGGTGTCCCGCCATCTCCCGTGATGTTGGGCCACGTTCTCTCGCTTCCCGATGATGCGAAACCCCTCACGTGTGTGCAGGGCGATGCTCGCCTCGTTCTCGGGGAAGATCGAGGTCTGCAGAGTCCAGAAGCCGGCGCCCTCAGACGATGCGATCAGTGCGCGGAGAAGCAGCTTGCCCACACCGCGCCCTCTGGACCCCGGGTCGATATAGATGCTGTGCTCGGCCACGCCCCGGTATACGTGGCGGCGGGAGACGGGGCTGAGTGCCGCCCAGGCGATCACATCACCTCCGAACTCGACAACGAGACGGCACTCCTGGTGATGACCCTGGTCCCAGTTGAGCCAATCGGGGACCTCGGTCTCGAAGGTGGCGTGGCCGGTGGCGATACCGTCGGCGTAGATGCGCGATACCGCGGGCCAGTCGGCCGGCGTCATTCCCCTGATCGAATGGGATTCGCTCACGATCCCAGACCGAGGAGTCCGACGGCGTTATCCCTCAGGATCAGCCTCTCGACCTCTTCTCCGACGTCGAGGGTGCGGAAATCCTCGATCCACCTCTCCGGGGCGATCAACGGGTAATCGGAGCCGAAGAGAACCTGACGCTTGAGTGCCTTCCGCAGGTAGCCGACCAGCTGGGGTGGGAACCGCTTCGGTGTCCAGCCGGAGAGGTCGAGGAAGACCTGCGGCTTGTGCAGTGCCACGGACAAGGCCTCGTCCTGCCAGGGGAACGATGGGTGGGCCAGGATGATCCTCATGTCGGGGAAGTCGACGGCGACGTCGTCGACGAGCATCGGGTTCCCATACTTGAGCCGGACACCGCCGCCACCGGGGAGCCCGGCACCAATCCCACTGTGCCCGGTGTGGAACAGCGCTATCGACCCGTGCTCGGCAATCACCTCGTAGAGCGGATACGCGATGCGGTCGTTGGGCTCGAACTCCTGGAGGTTGGGATGGAACTTGAACCCTGTGACAGAGCCGTCGCCCAGCAGGCGTTTGGCCTCGGCCACCCCTTCCGCCCCACGGCGCGGGTCGATGCTGGCGAAAGGGATGAGGACGTCGGGGTGCCGCCTGGCTCCAACGACCACATGCTCGTTCGGGATGCGGGGCTGTCCTGTGGTGAGGGCGTCGTCCACACCGAAGACGACCGCCATCATGTTCCTGGCCCGGTAGTGGTCGGCGATCTCGTCGATCGAGGGGAGATGAGGCTCTCCCTTGAAGTACCTGGCGGCGGCTCCCCGGAGCACAGGCGAGAGATGGTCAGCGCCATCGGGCCCGGTTTCGACATGGACGTGGACGTCGATCGCCATCACTTCGGTGAGATCGCCGACCGGGCTCACCCGAGCACTCCACAGCACGTCGTCATGACACCGGTGACATCCTGAGACCGAAGGCGGATCACGAGCCCAAGGTACCTGATACCTTCCGTGACCAAGTCATGAGAGGAGACCACACGTGCAGGGTCTGATGCAGGATCTCCCGCTCTCCGTGCCAATGATCCTGCGGCGCGCCATGACCATCGGTCGTGACATGACCGTCACGTCGAATAGCGGAGACGGTCTCGCCGTGCGCACCTGGTCAGAAGTCGCGGATCGCGCCCTGCGAATCGGGGCAGCCCTGGACAGGCTCGGCGTGCCAAGGGAAGCGGTCGTGGGGAGCTTCGCCTGGAACGGTCACCGGCACCTCGAGCTCTACTACGGGGTCCCGTGCTCGGGCCGGGTCCTCCACACCGTCAACGTCCGGCTCCATCACGACGTGGTCGAGTACGTGGTCGGCCATGCCGGTGACCAAGTCCTGTTCGTGGACGCGTCACTGACGTCGACTCTGGCGCCGCTGCGATCGAGACTCGAAGTCGAGACATTCGTTGTGATGGAGGACGGGGGCGACATCGACCCGGCGTTCACGGCCGACCCTCGCTACGAGGATCTGATCGAAGCTCACGACCCGGCAGGATTGTCGGATGTCGATGAGGACCGGGCCGCATCCATCTGCTTCAGCAGTGGAACGACGGGCCGGCCAAAGGCAGTCGTGTACTCGCACCGGTCGGTGGTGTTACACGCCATGCAGGAGCTGATGGTCGACGCCCATGCGGTGAGACGGGGAGATGTCGTCCTCCCTCTAACGCCGATGTTCCACGTCAACTGTTG
This sequence comes from Acidimicrobiia bacterium, assembly GCA_049692815.1. Taxonomy (GTDB): domain Bacteria; phylum Actinomycetota; class Acidimicrobiia; order Spongiisociales; family ZC4RG35; genus JANQRA01. The sequence goes on along the minus strand of JBAVPF010000138.1, from coordinate 6,605 downwards.
GGGTCTCCCCTACTCGGCGGGTCTTGCCCCAGCGGCCCTGGTCTTCGCCGGGGCCGACACCAGCCCGCCCACGGCCGGAAAGCTCATCGAACAGACCAGACCCACTGTGCTCGCCGGGATTCCGACGTTTTGGGTTCAGATGGACGCGATGTTCGAGTCGGGGGAGTACGACCTGTCCTCGGTCGAGCGCATACTCTGCGGCGGCGCCGAGGCACCCCCATCCCTCATCCGGAAATACACCGACAGGGGCATCTCGTTCTTCCATGCCTGGGGCATGACCGAGATGTCGCCCAGTGGCACCGGGAACTGGATCCTGGCCAACAGCGCAGACGTGGAGCAGGGGGCAAAGCAGGGGGTGGCGGCGCCGATGGTCGAGCTTCGCCTCATTGCCGAAGACGGCTCGATCGCTCCCTGGGACGGCCGGACCAGAGGCGAGTTGGAGGCGCGTGGGCCCTGGGTGGCACGGGAGTACCTACACCCCGAGGACGGGGCCAACGAAGAGCGGTTCGTCGACGGATGGCTGCGCACCGGAGACGTGGGGCGCATGTACCCCGACGGCACCCTCGAGATCGTCGACCGGACCAAGGACCTGATCAAGTCGGGTGGCGAGTGGATCAGCTCTGTCGAGATGGAGCGGGCTCTGGCGGCTCATCCTTCGGTGCTCGAGTCGGCGGTGGTCGCCGTCCCGGATGAGAGATGGGGGGAGCGCCCGGCCGCCCTGGTGGTCCTGAGAGAAGGGCTCACGGCCACCGATGAGGAGATCAGGCTGTTTCTCGGCGATCGGATGGCGACGTGGCAGGTCCCCGACGTGGTTCGCTTCGTGGACGAGCTTCCCAAGACTGGTGTTGGCAAGATCGACAAGAAGAGACTTCGCGACGAGGTGGTCCCTTCACTTGGCCCGGAGTAGGTCTCTACTCCTCTTCCCCAGCGGAGTCGGCATCGCCTGAACCCGGCTCCTGGTCGGTCCACCGCTTCTTGGCACCGGCAACACCCTTCTCGATGGCGTCCCCGAGTTGCTGGGCGGCCGACTTGGCTGATTGGAGAGCCGATACCCGCGCCTCGCGGCTGGCGTCCCAGGCGCTGCGCAGGGCATCACCCGCCTTGGCGAGGGCTTCTTCCGCCTCCCGGTACCACTCCTTCTGGTCTGCGCCGGCCTCGGCCTGCTCCGAGTTGGTCTCTGGTGTGTCGGTCATCCGGTCGCTCCTTTCCTCGTGACATTTCTACACGATTCGCCAACGGTCCGGATAGGGCCTTCAGACGGGGACGTCATCGGTCCAACGGCTTTCTCTCATCTCGGCGGCCACACAGGCCACAAGGTCCAACCAGAGCAGACGTGACAGATGCCTCTGCCTCTACTCTCGGTCCGATGTCCTATCCCACCTGGCTGACCCGTGCCACCGGGCGCACTCCGCGTCTGATGGTGCTGGCTGCGCTGGTGGGAATCGGAGCCGGCCTCGGGGCGGTGGTGCTGATCCGAGCCCTGGGTTGGGTGGGCTCGGGCACCCAATGGGTCGTCGACAACATGTCGATCGGCGAGTTCGCCATCCTGCTGATCCTCCCTGCGGGCATCTGGATCTCGTGGCGCCTCGGCGCCTGGTTCGCCCCCGAAGTCGCCGGGCACGGTGTGCCACAGATCGTCGCCGCCATAGCGGTGCGCGGCGGGCAGATACGAGCCCGGGTGATGGCGCTGAAGACCGTGGCCACCGCACTCACGATCGGCGCGGGTGGATCGGCCGGCCGGGAAGGGTCGATAGCCCAGATCGGGTCGTCCATCGGTTCGTGGCTGGCCCGGGTGGCCCGACTCGGGGAGAACGACATGATCGTCCTGGTCGCCGCGGGAGCTGGAGCCGGTATCAGCGCGACGTTCAACGCCCCGATTGCCGGAATGTTCTTCGCCATGGAGGTGATCCTTCGCCAATTCTCACTCCGTCACTTGCACACGATCATCGTCGCCTCGGTTGCCGGGGCGGTGGTGGCCCACACCATCATCGGCGAGGAACTGACATTCAACGTGACCGCGTATTCCCTGGACGACCCGAGGCTCCTCCTCCTCTATGGCGTGCTCGGCGTGGTCGTCGTCCCATTCGCCTGGCTGTTTCTCGTCTCCCTGGACTGGTTCGATCTCCGTGGCAAGACCCTCCCTGTCTGGGTCCGCCCCGTTCTCTTCGGCCTCTTCGTGGCGGCACTGGGCCTGATTCGCAACGAGGTCCTGGGCACGGGTCAGGCTTTCGTCAACCAGGTGTTGCGAGGCGAGATCAGCCTCGCCTGGTACACCCTCGCCTTCCTGGCCGGGCTGAAGGCCCTCGCCACCGCGGCGACCCTCGGCGGACGGGGAGCCGGTGGCATCTTCATGCCCAGCCTTTTCATGGGTGCGACGGCCGGTTCCGGCTTCGCCCGTCTCGTGGCCCCAGCCTGGGGCTTCTCCGCAGTCTCACCCGGAGCCTTCGGTCTCGTCGGCATGGCGGCCGCTTTCGCCGCCGTAGCCCGGGCGCCCCTGACATCGATCCTGATCGTCTTCGAGATCACCGGCGACTACGGGCTGGTCCTGCCACTCATGGTCGCCACCGCCATCAGCACCTTCCTCGCCGGGCGGGTGAAGCCCGAGAGTGCCTACAGCGCTCCCCTGGTTCGCATGGGGATCCACCCCACCCATGGGGCCATCACCGACCTGCTCGACACGGTGGTCGTGGGCGACACCATGCACCGCAACCCGGTGATCGTCAGCCCGACAGACTCTCTCGGCCATGTCCAGGGCGTGATGCAACGCAATCGGACCCACGGCCTTCCGGTGGTCGAAGACGGTCGTCTCATCGGGGTGGTCACCGAGACCGACATACTCAGGATCGGTGGCCCCTCCGACCAGGTCACCGCCGGGGACGCCATGACCCCCAGCCCTGTCACCGTGAGCCCGCAAACGCCGGTGTCCGACGCGCTGGAGAGAATGGCCGCGCTCGGCGTGGGGAGACTCCCGATAGTCGCCGATGACGACTCGAGCCGTCTCGTGGGCATCTTCAAACGCGAAGACGTCGTCAGGGCCTACCACCGTGCACTCGGGGTCAGCGCCCAGGCGGAGAGCCAGTCTGACCGGCTCAAGGCCCGGACCCGGGCAGCATCCGTGGCCGGCTACTCGGATCTCCAGATCCCGATCGGCTCCGTGGCGGACGGGCGCCAGGTGAGCGAGATCCCCTGGCCTGAGGGATGTCTACTCGTGACTATCCACCGGGGATCCGAAGTGTTGGTTCCCACCGGCCGGACGATGATCAGGGCAGGGGACACCATCACCGTCTTCGCCGCCGAGGACTCCAAGAAACGTCTGGTGGAGAGACTGAACCGAACCCCCGACACCGACCAGGACGACATGGAGGAAACCCAGACGTCCTGACTCAATTGCGCTTCATCTGTTGACACGATCTCACAAATACGATACGGTACCGTTTCGTTTCGTATCGAAAGGTATCAGAAAGGTATCGAGATGGATGCAGAGACCATCTACAGGAGACGGTGGGCCACCCTCGCCGTGCTTTCCCTCAGCCTCCTCATAATCGGGCTGGACAACACCATCCTCAACGTGGCTCTTCCCACGCTGGTGCGCGAGTTGGGGGCCACCGCCAGCGAGCTGCAATGGATGGTGGACGCCTACGTCCTGGTGTTCGCCGGGCTGCTGCTCACCATGGGGGCACTCGGCGACCGCTTCGGTCGCAAGATCGCCCTCAACGCCGGTCTGGTGTTGTTCGCCGTGGCGTCGATCGCAGCCGCCTACGCCAGCACTGCGGGCGGCCTCATCGCATGGCGTGCGGTGATGGGCATCGGCGGAGCGCTGATCATGCCCTCAACGCTGTCGATCATCACCAACATCTTCTCAGGTGTGGAGAGAGGCCGGGCCATCGCCGCCTGGGCGGCCGTGGCCGGTCTGGGCATCGTCATCGGCCCGGCCCTCGGTGGCTGGCTGCTGGAGAACTTCTGGTGGGGTTCGATCTTCCTCATCAATGTCTTTGTCGCCGCGGTCGCCCTGATCGCCGGCTGGTTCTTGGTTCCCGAGTCGAAGGACCCGCAGGCCACCCCGCTCGACCCCCTCGGCGCCATCCTCTCGATCGCGGGGGCAGGCTCACTGGTCTACGCCATCATCGAGGCACCCTCGAGGGGTTGGACCGATTCGGTGGTGTTGCTGGCCGGTGGCGCCTCGATCGTGGTGCTGGCCCTTTTTCTGTGGTGGGAGACGAAGACCGAGCATCCCATGCTCAAGCTCAGCTTCTTCGAGAACCCCCGGTTCAGTGCGGCGGCCGCAGCCATCACACTTGTCTTCTTCGCCATGTTCGGCACGATCTTCATGTTGACCCAATACCTCCAGTTCGTCCTGGGCTACACGCCCCTCGAAGCAGGGTTCCGGGTCATGCCGGTGGCCACGATGGTCATCGCCGCTCCCCTGTCCGCCCGTCTCACCGAGAAGTTCGGGACGAAGGTCGTCGTGGCCACCGGGTTGGCCATAGTGGCCGGGGCGATGGCCATCCTCGCCCTGATCAACGACGCCTCCGGGTACGGGCACGTTGCATTGGCGATATCACTGCTCGGCATCGGAATGGGGTCGGCCATGGCTCCGGCCACCGACTCCGTGATGGGATCTCTCCCCCTGGCCAAGGCGGGTGTCGGATCCGCGATGAACGACACCACCCGCCAGATCGGTGGAGCCCTGGGTGTCGCCATCCTGGGCAGTGTCATGGCGTCGTCGTACTCGGCCACGATGGAGCCTCTCGTGACACGTCTTCCCGCCGAGGCAGCGGCCGCGGCGTCCGACTCGATCGGTGGTGCGATGGCTGTCGCCGCCCAGATAGGAGATGCGGCGGCTCCCATCGTCGAGGCGGCCAAGTCGGCCTTCATCGACGCCATGGGCACCGCCATCTGGGTGGCGGTAGGGGTTGCCCTGCTCGGTTCGATACTCACCGCCATGTTCCTGCCGGCGAGACCGCGGGACACCGTTGGCGCGGAAACAGCGGCCAGCGGCGACCGACAGCCCATGGCCGGATGATGGTCTAATGAGGAAGTGATGGCCCAGAGAAGACCCGGAAGGCCAAGGGACGAGACGATCGACATCGAGATCGTACGTGCTCTCTTCGGGTGTGTCGAAGAGGTCGGCCTGGGTTCTCTCACCATCGACGCCATCGCCGAGCGTGCCGGTGTCAGCAAGGCGACCATCTACCGAAGGTGGGGGTCCAAGGACGATCTGATAGTCGACGCCATCGCCGGACAAGTCGGTGCGGTCGACATCCCCGACTCGGACGACGTTCGCGAGGTGATGCTGCATGGGTTGCGACGCATCGAGGACTTCATGTCCAAGACTCCGGCCGGCCACGTGTTCCCCTGGGTGGTGGGCGAGGTCGCCGCCGGGACCGAGATCGGGCGCCGTTACGCCGAGGCGGTCATCCTCCCCGGTCGCAAAGCCCTGGCGACACATCTCGCCCGCGCCCAGGAGCGCGGTGAGCTCCGCCAGGACCTCGACCTCGAGTTGGCGGTCGACATGGTCACCGGCCCGCTGATCGTGCGCAAGCTCCTGGGCGACTATCGCCCGGCGGACGACAATTGGGCGGAAAGGCTGGTCGACGGTCTGCTCGAAGGGTGGCGGGCCTGAGGGGCACCGGTCCTATCGGACTGCGACCGCTTCCATCACGTCAACGACATCCTGTCTTTCTCCTCTGGCGGACATCATCAGCGCCCGTTATCTATCACAGGAGAAAGGAGGCGCAGGAGATGACATACACCGCACATCCGGGCACAACGCACGAGATGTCGGAGTCGACCTGGCACGTGATCACAACGATCATGGCAGTGGTCGGCATCATCGCCGCCGCCATTGGGGCCCTCATCGAGTTCGGCCCCACCGACGGGACTTTGACGCTGTTCGGCTGGACATGGACTGTCGCCGAGATCTCCGAGCTCTGGGCACCATTGCTGATGATCGGGGGTGGTCTCGTGACCGCCCTGCCCATGGGAATCGAGTCGACGCGTGATTGGAGCTCCGAGCACGCCCGCTGGCTCGTCACCCTCGAGGCGCTGGCGGCCCTGATTGGCATCGCCGCCGTCGTGGTTGGCGTGGTTCTGCTCTTCTAGCGAAGCAGCTACCGACTGCTGCATGAGATGGCCCGGGGGCTTCGCCTCAGCAAGGTGAGGTCCCCGGGCTCATCCCTCCGCTTCAATCGAGCGGCGCCGACTGAGAGCCGATGCGCCGAGATGCCACAATTCACCCATGGCCGTTGGTCGTTCAGAGAGGCGAAGAGAACGGGCCCCGCGAGTAGCAGCTGTGTTCGGCGAAGAGCGGGCGCCGTTTGCCCTCGATCTCTTGGAACTCACAGAGCTCGCGTGGCACGACTGCTATGGGGAGATCACCCCTTCCGAGGACGTGATCGACGACATGCTCCTACTCAGTGAGGGAAGCATCGAGCGGTTAGCCCAAGTGGCGCGGCTGGCAGTTGCCGACTGGCGTGATCTCAAGGTTGCGGCTGAAGAGCTTCGCCACAAGAGGACCCGGTGAGGTTTCGACGACGAGCCAAGACCTGGCACGGAGGGGTGTCGGCGGCGCGCCCGAGAGGACTCGAACCCCTAACCTTCTGATC
>JBAVPF010000137.1:0-6095 GCA_049692815.1 Acidimicrobiia bacterium | reverse complement strand
ATCTTCGAGAGTGGAGTCATCCTGGAGCTGACCGGGCCCAGGACGCCGTGCGCGACGTTCGCAGGGAGAATGCGCCAGGTCATCGCGGAGGAGGCCGCAAAGGGATGGGTGAAGCGTTTCGCCCGAGCCCGTCGCCCAGGTGTCTATTGCAGGGTGATCGAAGAGGGCGAGCTTCGGCCCGGGATGAGGCTCGACGTGGAACGGACGTCGTCTGACCACATCCTGGTGATGGAGCTATGGGATCTCTCAGAAGAGGGCAGCCGCGATCCCGACGTCATCGCACGCGCCCGCCAGTCACCGGTTGACCAGCGGATCGCCGACTGGCTCGCCACCCTGAGCGGCTGACACCACCAACTCGATGGCCGTCGGCCCGGCGACAGTGCATACCGTTTTCGGAGCCGCGTACCGGAGTCGAACCGATGACCTGCTGATTACAAATCAGCAGGTCAAGAAGCCCTTACCTGGGCAAATGAGCGATTTCAGATCCTTTGGGCCACGCTGGGGCCATATCAGCATCACGGAAACGAGCGTCTAGACGCTCGGCGAGCTCCTCAAGATCCTCCTCGAAGAGCGACCCATAGGTGTCCAAAGTCATCTTGGCCGACGAGTGGCCCAGCATCCGTTGGACTGCTTTGATCGACGCTCCAGCTGAGATGGCAAGGCTCGCAGCAGTGTCACGCAGGTCGTGGACCAAGAGCCCACCGGGCATCCCGGATGCCTCGCAAGCTTTGGCCCAGACATCGCGGCGGAAGTTCGATGTCCGAAGCGGCCCGCCTCTGGGTGCTGTGAATACGAGATCATCGGGGCTCAAGCCTTCGACGTGATCCCCCAGTCGATCGGCGAGAAACGCTGGGAGCATGACCGTTCGTGTCTCGTGGGTCTTCGGTGTTCCCCACTCGAGTCGCCCTGAGACCTCCGTCGCCGAGCGAGCAACTCGAACCCGCCGGCGAGCGATGTTTAGGTTCGAACGGGTGAGCGCAATTGCTTCACCCCACCGGAGTCCGGTGTAGCTGAGGAAGCGGACCAGCGTCCCGGCACCTTGCTGTTTCTCCTCACACGCATCTGCCAGGAGCGTCACCTCCGGAGCGCTCAAGAAGAGCTGCCGTCTCGGCCTGACCGGTGGAGCCGGGACCCGAGCAACCGGATTCCTACCAATCAGCTCATCGACTACCGCAGTCTCGAGCATCTGGTAAAGGAGTTGCCGCGCCTGACGAACCCGCGCTGGCCCAACTTCCTCTGCCATATCGGACAACCAGGCTCGTATCTCGGATGGGGTCACCTGCCTCAGCTGATGGTCGCCGAACACCGGCAGTACCCGTGACCGCAGGATCGACTCGTAGCCGGCTCTGGTTTTGGGCTTCAGGCTGAGCCCTCTCAACCAGATTTCAGCCCAATTCCTGACCACAAGCCGACCTGCCTGAGGGTCGAGCCACTCACCGCGATCAAGACGACGGAGCTCCGCTCGAAGCCACCGTTCCGCGTCGATCTTGCGGACGAAGCTCTTCGAGTGTTGACGCCCGTCTGGCCCGTTGAATCGCGCCCGCCAAGGCTTCGGACGATCACCTCGGTGCTGGATCGAACCCATTCGAATCCGAACGTACTCTCTTGATGGGTCGAGCGGCTAGCCCACCCGGCTCTCTTGAAGCTGGTGCTCGATCCACTCTTGGACGTCAGATTGGCGGTATCGGACATGCCGGCCGACCCGGAATCCGGGTGGTCCTTCTCGTCGGTAACGCCATTGGTAGAGAGTCCCTACCGGCACATCGAGGTATCGAGCGAGCTCTTGGACCGTCATGAGCTGGTCATCAGGTGCCATCGCGTGATTCTCTGGTTAGACCCTTTCGACTGAGTGTCAGGGATCCTTTCGAAACCCCTTTCGAGAACCCTCCAATCCCTGGTCAGAGACATTTTCTAAGTCGTCCAGACTCTGCTCTCTGGAATGTCCTGACCTTCGAGTGGGATCTGGCTGACAGGGTTTTTGAAAGGATGTTGAAAGGGTGGTCCGGTCTCCTCCCCTGTCGAAATGACCTACAGCTCTCACATCGAGACCGATCTCCCGGTGATCCGGGCTCGGCCAGCCGATACCACAACTCAAGCAGGCGGGACCTTCCGCATTGAATTTCGCGAACTCGACACGCCAGATACTGATCGATCCGATCAGCACACACGACCAGGACAGCAACCGCAGTCATCTCGACTCCAAGCGGACTGAGGACCTCACACGCAATGACAACCGTCACCATTACCGATCGAGCAAGCAGCCACAGACGGTTGCACACCTGCGTTCGAAAGGGTTTCGAAAGGGTGGGTGGTAGGCGGTGACGGTTCGGGTGAACTCGTTGAAGGGTGACGACGCCGGACGCTATTACACCGAGCGCCTCCCTTCCTACTACCTCGATGGTGGGGAGCCGCCGGGCCGCTGGTGGGGCCATGCGACTGACCGTCTCGGCCTCGAGGGTCAGGTCGATCCGGAGGCGTTTCTGGCGGTGATGGCCGGTCAGGAGCCGGCTACCGGTTGCGATTTGGGTCGTCGGTTCGGTGAGGGGTCGGTCAGGGGGTATGACGCCACCTTCTCTGCCCCCAAATCAGTGTCTTTGCTCTGGGGTTTGGGTGATGACCGGGTTCGATCCCAGGTGGCTGAGGCGCATGACCGGGCGGTGGAGTCCGTGTTGGGCTGGATCGAGGATCACGCCCATACTCGCCTTCGTCGACAGGGCCACATCATGCATGTTGATGCCGGCGGGTTGGTGGTGGGGCTGTTCCGTCAACACACGTCCCGTCGGCTTGACCCTCAGCTTCACACTCATGCGGTGATCGCCAACCGGGTCCCGGCACCAGACGGCCGATGGCTTGCGTTGGACGCGAGGGCGATGATGGTCGACCAACGGGCCCTGTCCGCGGTCTATCACGCTGGTCTGCGTTCGGAGTTGACACGTCGTCTCGGTGTCGCATGGGAGACGGCGGAGCATGGGATCGCCGAGATCGCCGGCGTGCCCAAAACTGTGTTGGCGGAATTCTCCCAACGGACCAACGACGTCGAACGCCGATTGCAGGAGAAGCTCGACCGGTTCCGCGCTGACTTGGAGCGTGAGCCGACGGTACGGGAGCGGTGGCGGTTGGAACGTGAAGCTGTGTTGGATAGCCGACCGGCCAAACGCCATGGCGTCAGCCTGGACCAGCTCCACGAAGACTGGAACCGGCGGACCGTCGACCTCGGCTACGAGCCGCACGGACTCGTGCAACGGGTCCTCTACCGGACACGTCGCCTCGATGGACTCGACAGTCGTGTGACGATGACGCTGGCCGATTCGGCTTTGCGGGCTGTGAGTGAGGGGCAGTCGTCGTGGCGGCAGGCCGAACTGGTCCGTGAGCTTGCTTCTGCGGTGCCGACAACGACTGCGGTCGGTTCTGGGGACATGATCGACATTGTCGACGGTCTCGCCGAGACGATCACGAGGGAGCGGTGTGTCGACATCTCTCGACCCGTCCCGTCGCATGTGCCGTTGCGGCGGGATGGCCGACCCATCACCGAACCAGCCGTCGACCGGACACTCACAACCAGGTCAATTCTCGATGAGGAAGAGGAACTACTCGCCCGGGCTCAACAACGCGCCAACCAGCTATCAAGGCCTCGGAATGTTCTTTTCATCGAAGACCTATCTCCAGGCCAACAAGATGCCGTGGCAGCGGTTGTCGGAGATGGTGGGCTGGAAATGATCGTCGGTCCTGCGGGTGCGGGGAAGACCACCATGTTGGCCAAGGCCAGAACGAACCTTGGCCTCCACGGGCGCCCCACCTTCGGAGTTGCCCCAACTGCGGCGGCAGCCGAGGTCCTCGCCACCGAAACCCACATGCCGGCCGACACTCTGGACAAGCTGTTGGTCGAACACTCCCATCCGACACGCCCACCCGACCCTTCGTACGATCTGGCCCGCGGGACGACGGTGGTCGTCGACGAAGCCGCCACCGCCTCCACTCCCAAACTCGCCGACCTGTTCCGCCTCGCCGACCAGAAAGACTGGCGGCTCGTCCTTGTCGGTGATCCCCGTCAGTTCACAGCGGTAGGACGTGGTGGCATGTTCGCCCATCTCGTCGCAACCCACGGTGCGGTCGTATTGGACCAGGTTCACCGTTTCCAACGTGCCTGGGAAGGCCAAGCCAGTCTCCGGCTCCGCACCGGAGACCCCGCGTCTCTAGTCGAATATGACAGGCGGGGTCACATCCACGGCGGCACCAAGACCACGGTGGAATCCAAGCTGATCGACGCCTGGAAGACGGCACGCGGCCAGGGTCAGACCGTGGCGTTGATGGCCAACACCACCGACACGGTGGCTCGCCTCAACCAGCTGGCCCAACAATCCCGGATCATGACCGGCGAGCTCGACATCAACGCGCCTTGGCTGAAAGCCGGCGGCACGCTCATGTTCGTCGGGGACGAGGTGGTCACCCGCCGCAACGACCGACGACTCCGAACCGACCGGGGTCTCATGGTGAAGAACCGAGACCACTGGACCATCACCGACATCCACCGAGACGGCAGTCTGACTGTCACAGGATCCACCGGAAGCGTCCGCCTCCCCGCAGGCTACGTGACCAAGGATGTCGACCTTGGATACGCGCAGACCAGCCACGCCAGCCAGGGCCGCACCGTCGACGTCGCTCTCCTCCTTGTAGACAGCCCTACTGACAGCCGTGGCGTGTACACGCCCATGACCAGAGGACGTGAAGCCAACCACGCCTACGTGGTCACCGAAGACAACCAGACGGCACTCGACGTACTCGGCGAAGCCGTCAGCAGAGACTGGATCGACCAGCCCGCCGTCGCCCGCAGAGAGCAGCTCGACCCGCACAGCGCGAGACAACCCGTCCAAGAAGGACCCGGCACCGAACCCGAGGACGACGAACGGATGAAACAAATCCACCGGGCGCTGGCACGGGGACGAACCCGCAGACGCGAACTAGAGCGGACACGATCCCCCAGTTTGAGCTTTTAACCGGTGCGGAGCCGACTCGGGACCCCTCGACCGTTGCCTAACCCCGCCACGAAGCGTGACTTATCGAAGTGCAACGGAATGGCCGGATAGCGCGCGGGTGTCGGACCGGATTTCGGGCTTCGGCTTCGCGCGCTATGCGCCTGTGTCCATCTGTCCATGGTGGCCCCGGTCGGGGCGACGACTGAGTCTCGAGTCGGTTGCTACTTCTCGTCGATGGGAGGGTCGGTGGTCGTCGTAGTGGACATGTCCTCGTTCTCATAGAGCCACGGGTCTTGAGGGCACTGCTGCTGCAACTCGGCTATGCGTTCCGGAGTCGCCTCCATTGCGACATAGGGCGTCCAGGCGCCGGCCTGATCGATGTAGGTGTCGAGGGATGGCACTTCGACGTCGACGTCTTGTTTCTGCAGACACTTCGCGACCAGCAAGTAGAGCTCATAGAGAGCCGAATACTCCTCTCTCGTCTGAGGAGGCGGGGGGTTGGGCCAACGGTCGAACGACAAAGCCACGCATGTGTCCATCGCCTCAATGTCCGAGTCTCTGACCGCGGTGCCGCCGAAACCGCCCTCAGGATTCCGCGTGAACGCGGTTGAACCTTGGTCCCGCAGACAATCCTCGATGAAGTCGTCCCGCTCCGCATCGGTGACCGTTGGTCTGAGTCGGTCTCGGGCTGCATCCACGTCCTGCTGCACGATGGCCGCCGGACCGCATGCGGTCAAGATCAGAGCAATTGCGAGCGCCGGACAGCCGACAGTCAGTCTGCCTGACATCCCGGCCAGGAACTCCAAGTGTCCAACACCGTGCCGTAGATCTTGTAGTAGGCGCTGTTGACGGATTGATCGACTCCGCCAGGCCATCCATAGGCATTGAGATAATCTGTTTCCCAAACGCCACCGTTCGTGTCCGAATAGAAGTTCTCACGGATCCCGTCGCCTTCTATGTCGACCCAGCTATACCAGTAGCTCTTCCAGACTCCCTTGGTATAGACATGCGCATCGGAGCTACACGACTTGAAGCCAGACTCGGTTGTAGCCAGCGCTGGAATCGCGAACGCCACGACGAGCACCAACGTAATCGCGAGAACCTGCCCACACCGTTTGCCAG
>JBAVPF010000136.1:0-2310 GCA_049692815.1 Acidimicrobiia bacterium | reverse complement strand
GCTCTGCGGTGTCCCGGATCACGACCGAAGCCGAGGTTGTGTGGCTCGACGGGCACTCCGACTACGGCAACTCGCTGGAGACCTTCTACGCCCGCTATGGGAGTCAGCTGACGCCACGCACGACCGTCATCATCACTGGTGACGCCCGCAACAACTATCGACCACCCAGAGACGCCGTTCTGGGCGACGTCGCCCGTTCGTGCCGTGCCCTGGTGTGGCTCAATCCCGAGCCGAAGGCCTATTGGGACACGGGGGATTCTGCAATGTCCCACTACGCCCGTCACTGCACTTCGGTCCACGAAGTGAGGACCCTTCGTCAGCTCGAGGAGTTCGTGGAGACCCTCACTCTGCCCACGTCGCGCAGTCTTCGGAATGTCTAAACCCGGTCCTACATGGTGCCGATATCGGGATGAGCCTGACAGGGGCTGCGATAAGAGGTACATCAATGGGTTCACGAATTCTGATTGTCGAGGACAGTGCCGTCATCAGGCGATTGATCGAGGTCTGCCTTCGTGCTGCGGATCTCGAGATAATCACTCGTGATGACGGAAAGTCCGGTCTCCAGGCCGTGAGCTCCGAGTCCCCCGACCTCGTGGTCCTCGATATCGGGCTCCCCGGCATGGACGGTTGGCAGGTTCTGGACCGCATCCGCAGAGACCCGACCACCGAGGCGATTCCAGTCGTGGTGCTCACCGCCCACGCCGAAGAGGAGTCTCGGAGAAGGGCAAACGAGGGCGGCGCCGATGCATTCGTGACCAAGCCGTTCCAGCCGAACGACTTCAGGGCGACGGTCCTCTCGCTACTGGAATAGAAGTGCTCATGGCGACCGACTTTGCTCGGTCGTCCCCCGAATCCCGGTTCTATCCGCTCGCGAGGGATTGACATCGGTCTCATCTCGCCGAACGGGATGGTCTTCGCGCAACCAGACGCCGGTCGGTCGCAGCTTCCGCCTCGTCACGGATATCACCTAATCTGCCGCCGGTGACAACCGAAGCGGTCATCCCCTCACTTATCGGTGCCCCGGTGCAACGACGCGAGGACCCGGCTCTCGTGACCGGCACCGCCACGTATGTCGATGACCTGGCGCCGGCAGGCACCCTCTCTCTGGCAGTGGTGCGTTCCCCGTTTGCCCACGCCGACGTCGTCTCCATAGACACGAGCGCGGCAGAGACGATTCCGGGGGTCTGGGCAGTGCTCACGCCGGAGGATGTGGCGGATGTGACGATGCCGCCCTCTCCGCGACCGGACCGAAACGTCCCGCGCCGCTACCCGCTGGTGCAGGGCCGTGTGCTGATGCCCGGTGACCCCGTTGCGGCCGTGGTGGCAGAGTCAGCCGCCATCGCCAAGGACGCGGCAGACCTCGTATTCGTCGACTACGAGCCTCTCGACGTGGTCGGCGACGTCGAGCAGGCTCTGGAGGCGCGTCCGATTCACCAGGACCTCGGCTCGGGGACGAACGTCGCCTACGACCGGTCAAAGGGGGATCGGGCCGCTTTCGAGGCCGTGGAGGGCCCCATCCGGCTCAGCGGGCTGGTCGAGCACCCGAGGGTGGCCCCGGCACCGATGGAGAACAGGGTGGTCCTGGCAGAGTGGCGTGAAGACGGGCTGACGGTGTACCTGGCCAGCCAGGCCCCACATCTGATGCAGGAGCAGATCGCATCAGACTTCGGCCTCCCACAGTCGGACGTGCGGGTGGTGACACCGTTCGTCGGCGGTGGGTTCGGGTGCAAGTTCGATCTGGCCGAGGAGGAGTATCTGGCCATTCTGACGGCGCGGTTGACCGGCCGTCCCGTCAAGTGGGTCGAGACCAGACGCGAGCACATGCTGGCGATCGGGCACGGTCGGGCGCAGCGACATCGCTACGAGGTGGTGGCCGATGACGATGGAAGGATCAAGGGTCTCTGGCTCGACAGCCTCATCGATCTGGGATGTCGTGCCCGCTACCTCTCGTTCATGGAGATAACGCCGCGAATCGGCACCGGCAACTACGTCGTGCCCGTCTATGGCTGGAGAATGCGTGGCGTGTTCACCAACCGTGCCCCACGTGGGATCTACCGGGGAGCGGGACGACCCGAGGCAACCCTCACCATCGAACGGGTGATGGATGCCGTGGCGCGGGCCACCGGCCTCGATCCCGCCGAGATTCGGAGACGGAACTTCGTCGAACCCGGCCAATTCCCTTACGCCTCTTCCGGCGGCAAGGAGTTGGGTGGCTATGTCTTCGACACCGGGGAGTACGAGCGCGCCCTCGACAAACTCCTCGAGGTGGCCGACTACGACGGCCTGAGGGCGGAGCAATCGGCGGCACGG
>JBAVPF010000135.1:0-14415 GCA_049692815.1 Acidimicrobiia bacterium | reverse complement strand
CCTCAAACAGGGCCGTGGCAAGCTCGATGTCTACTTCACTCGCGTGTACAACCCGATATGGACGAACCCGGACGGTTTCTCCTGGCTCGAGGTGTTGACCGACGAGGACAAGGTGGGTCTCCATGTCGCCCTGACGCCCACATGGTCGGAGACGGCCTGGTACGCCGACTATGTGCTGCCGATGGGCGTCTCGGCGGAGCGTCACGACACCCACTCCTACGAGACACATGCCGCACAGTGGCTTGGTTTTCGCCAGCCGGTGCGTCGGGTTGCCGCCGAGAGGGCCGGAGAGCGATTCAACCGCACCTACGAGGCGAACCCGGGAGAGGTCTGGGAGGAGACCGAATTCTGGATCGACCTGTCCTGGCACATCGATCCCGACGGCTCTCTGGGTATTCGCCGTTGGTTCGAGTCGCCGGATGACCCTGCTCGCGCCGTGTCCGTCGACGAGTACTACGGCTGGATGTTCGAGAACAGCGTCCCCGGTCTCCCAGAATCGGCGCGCTCTGAAGGGCTGAGCCCACTCCAGTACATGAGGAAGTACGGGGCCTTCGAAGTGGCGCGGGACATCTACGAGGTGCACGAGCGACCGCAGGTCGATGCGGAGAGGGCCGTCTCGATAGACGGCGAGCTCAAGACCGGTTTTGCCTCACCTTCCAAGAAGCTGGAGTGGCATTCCACCACGATGGATCAATGGGGCTGGTCTGCCGAGTCGATCCCCGGCTACATCAAGTCTCATGTCTATTGGAGGGACATGGACCTCGGTGGGAACGAGCGCATCCTGCTCCCCATCTTCCGGCTCCCCACCCTCATTCACACCCGGTCGGGAAACGCCAAGTACCTGTACGAGATCAGTCACGGTCATCCGTTGTGGATCAACCCCGTCGACGCCGACGCCCTGGGTTTCGAGACCGGTGATCTGGTGAGGATCACGACCGACATCGGATGGTTTGTGATGCGCGCCTGGCGAACCGAGGGCATCCGTCCCGGCGTCGTGGCCGCGTCCCACCACATGGGGAGATGGAGACAACAGGACGGCGCCGGGAACGAGCGGTGGAGCTCGGCGCTGGTGGACGTAGAGCGTCTCGGCGACGGCACGTGGCGTCTTCGCCAAATCAAGGGGATAGAGCCGTTCGAATCGAGTGATCCCGACTCGTCACGCATTTGGTGGAGGGACCCCGGAGTCAACCAGAACCTGGCCTTCCCGGTGCACCCCGATCCGATTTCCGGCATGCACGCCTGGCATCAGCGGGTGACCCTGACCAAGGCCGAAGGCGGTGATCGGTATGGCGATGTCGTCGTCGACACCAACAAGAGCACTCGGGTGTTCGAGCAGTGGCTGTCCATGACCAAGCCCGGTCCCGGGCCCGACGGTACGAGACGACCGCTCTGGCTGAATCGGCCGGTCAAACCGACGCCCGATGCCTACCGCCTCTGAGCTCGCCCTCGAGGAGCGTGATCTGTGGTTCGACCTGGCCGGCCGTTGGAGCCGCCGGTACTCGCCCGAAGTCTGGGATGACCGCCCACCCACGGAGGCGGCGGTGGTCGTGTTCTTCGACCCGATGCCCGACCTGTCTCGCCGGGCGTCGGTCTGGGGACACGACCTACCCGGGGCCGACCTCGCCTCGCTTGCGGCCTTTGCGTCCGCCCTGGCCGATCTGGAAGGCGACTCGTGGTCGAGCGAGAAGCCCGATCTGGCCACCCGCGCCTACGAAACGAGACGGTTCCTGTTGGGTGACCGCGTGATTCACTGGGCGGTTCCGTGGCTGGACGCGGTGGGTCGTTCCTATCCGGCACATCATGACGCCGCCCATCACGATCGTGACGCCCTGTTGGGGCTTGCCGACGTGATGCGGGTGGCCCCCGAATTGCCGGGCGCCGAGGGTCTCCAGGTGGCCGGAGAAGACTCCTTCGGGCCAACCGAGATCGTGGCGGGGGAGGCGTGGGTCGGCTCGTTGTGGTCGGGCGCACTGACCCTGGACGGCATGAGTGAGATGGGCGACTCGGCCGAGTTCTACGTGGCGGCCGCCACCAAGTGGGCCGAATTGGCTGATCGTCGCCCCGGGTCGGCCCAACTCTGGCTGGATCTCGCCGCCCGGGCCCGCCGCACGGCATCGGCGATATGACGCGCCTGCGAACTTGATTCGTCGCACAACCGGGAAGTGACCGAGGAGGAACAGAATGTGGCTCAGCTCACTTCGCCACGATGCCGTCTCGGCACTATTGAGTTCCGCAGACCCTGCGGTTGCCTTGTTCGCAGCACGCGATCTGGTCGGAGAGGCCGAGTTTCCCATCGAGAACGTATGGAGGCTCGTCACTCCACAGCAGATACTGAGAAGGCAGCGAGATGATGGCTCATGGGCCGGACCCCGGAGGAAGACGGCCGTCTACCCGGAGAACCACACCGATCTCGTCACCACCTTCAAACAGCTTCGTCTGCTTGTGGAGAGGTACGAGTTCACCAGCGCGGTGCCAGAGATGGCTCGTGCCGCGGAGTACCTGCTTGGTTTCCAAACCGACGAGGGTGACATAAGGGGCTTCATCGCCAATCAGTACGCCACCTACTACACCGGCTATGTGTTGTCGCTGCTGATCCGGGCCTCATGTAGCGAAGATGCGAGGGTGGACGAAGGCGTGAGATGGCTCCTGAGTATGCGGCAGGAAGATGGTGGCTGGTCCGTCCCCATACTCACCCACCACTTCGACCGTGAGACCATGTATCGGCTGACCTCGGAGTATCACCATCCGGTTCAACCAGACCGAGCCCGGCCCTTCTCTCACAACTGCACCGACATGGTGTTGCGGGCGTTTGCCGTGCATCCCGGGTACCGGTCTTCCCGGGAAGCGCGGAAGGCAGGGGAGCTACTCAAGTCGCGGTTCTTCCGGCAGGATGCGTACTCTTTTCACAAAGCGGCTCGCTACTGGACCCGGTTCATCCATTGGTGGCCCAGCCTGCTCACGTCGTTGGAGTCGTTGTCGTTGCTGGGCTTTGGTGTCGACGATCCCGACATGCGTGGAGGGCTGGATTGGCTCATAGAGCATCAAGGTGAGGATGGTCTCTGGTATCTGTCGGGCGAGGACACTGGCCGCCCATCTTCGCCACGTGTGGAGAACGAGCGTGCCTGGTTGACACTTCGGATCTGCCGGATTCTGAAACGCTTCTTGGGCGAAGGGTGAGTATTGGGTGGGAGAGTCGGGAGCGGAGGAGGCCGGATCGTCCCTCGGACTGAGCGGCTCGATACGGCGCCGGCAGTCTCATGATCGAACCGATCACGTCAACCCGAGGAGACTCCACAGCCTCGTTACGACAAACACCAGCAGGGCGATGCCCGCCAGATCGAGGACTGCGCCACGGCGAAAGATCTCACCGGCGGTGTAGAGCTTTGTGGAGTAGGCGATCATGGTTGGCGGTGTCCCGATGACCAAGGCGAAGTCGATCGAAGAGGCAATCGCAACGACGATGACCAGCGTGGTCACGTCGACTCCGAGGACACCGGCCAGAGGTATGGCCAACGGGATGAGTATGGCCGCCGAGGCAGTATTCGAGGCAACGGTGGTCAACAGGAGTGTCATGGATGCAACCGCTATGACCGCAACGGTGGCCGGCATGGCGGCGAGCCCCGCAAGTCGAGTCGCTATGTAGTCAGAGGTTCCGGTTTCCACCAGGTACAGGCCGAGAGTCAGGCCCCCACCGAAGGTCAGGAGGGCAGACCACGAGATTCTTCCCAGATCCTCGGGTCGGAGCTTGCCCAGAACGAACAGCGCAACGGCACCTGCCAGCGCGACCAGGCCCGGATGGACTCCGTGAAAGGTCTGGGTGAGCCATCCGGCTGCAACTGCGGCGAAGACGGCGAGGACGGCCACCTGGTCACGGTTCATGCGGCCCAGCCGGGAGCGTTCCTCGTGCGCCACCTGCCGGGCTCTGGCCAAGGCGCCGGGCTCGAGCCGGACACCACTTCGTCGCCATAGGTACCAGCCCATCAGAGGCAGAAACACCACCACCATGGGAACGCCAAAGGCAAACCATTCGACGAAAGAGATCGAGCGGTCTCCGAACTCCCCGAGGAACTCGATGGCAAGCTGGTTCGCCGGTGTGCCGATCGCGCTGCCGACACCCCCGATGGTCGATGCATAAGCGATCCCCAACACGAGGGCACGGCGAAAACCCGCGTGACCGATTGGCGCCGAGACCGCCAGCGCGATGGGAACGAGTACTGCTGTGGCCGCGGTGTTCGACATCCACATGGAGAGGAAGGCGGCCAGCCCGATCATCGACCCGAAGAGGATCCCGGCGCTTCTTCCGGCTCCTGAGATCATCGCCATGGAGATGTGATGGTCGAGGCCTGTCCGCCTCATCGACTCGGCCATGAGGAACCCGGCGAAGAACAGGACGATGATGGGATTGGCAAAGGGTGCAGTCGCCCCGGTTGCGGTGGCGACGCCGCTGAAAACCAGGACGACCGGTATCGACAGTGAAGTCACGAACAGGGGCACTACCTCACTCACCCACATGACAACCACGAACCCGAGCAATCCCAACACCACACCAGAAGAGCGGGTCGGCCTGCGTAGTCCCTCCAATTGCTGCGTGTCCTCGTCCCACCTGACGATCGGTACCAGCTCCTGGCGACCGTCGGGGAGAGTCAGCGTCAGCTCGACCTGATCGAAGTCTGGCCGCAGCGCAGCGTCTCGCTCGGTCACCTTCACCAGTGCTTCGACGGGAGCGTCCGTTGGGACGCCTGCGGGAAACGTGAGATCGACGGAGGTGGATGATGCCGACACCCCGGAGTATGCGAGGCCGCGGTCACCGCCGACAGGGAGCTCTTCGTCGATGAGCAACGCACCACGGTACGAGAGCGTGACTCGGCCTGAGCCGGACTCCCAGTTGGCGGGAGCCAGCAACACTCCGACGAAGGCCGCCACCAGGGCCAGAGGCACGACCATCAACAGCTTTGCTCGTCTCGGTGGCTGCGCTTCCTCCTCGAGGATCGGATCTGGGGCGAAGTCCATGGCATACCGATTCAAGCGTTCATGGGTCGTGCCGGCCTGCCTGATGCCCAACGATCCGTTTCGGATCAGCGATGACTGTCGATGACCGCTCAGCCGCCGAGGTCGGAAATAGTTCGCTCGATGCGCCGTCGGCGGGTTTGGGGCGTCTTGGAGTCCTCGATGACTACGAGGTACTCCCGTTGATGCGATGGGGGCCAGGAGAGAAAGACATCGAGGACTGCGGCGTCTGAGAGCGCCATGCGGACATCATCTGGGAGTTGGGGATGTCGAAGTGTGTCATCCCTCCACAGCACCAAGCGACAGGTGTCGCCGATTTCAATGGCGCACGCCCGACGCATCTCCTCGTTGAGGAACATCCGATGCCGGCCGTCTCCGACAGGCACCAGCGTTGCCCTGATTCCCTTCTCTTGAAGGAGGCCGAGTACGGGGATGTTCCCTCGCTCTCCGAACCATTCGCTCACCGCGGCAGGGACGTCGACGACGACGTTGACGCCGATGGCGTACGCCGTGGTCTCGAAGGTCGGCGCTGCCTCATCGGGTCGCTCGACGTCTGTCAACCCGGGGCGGTAGTTCGTCATGGAAAAAGTCCAATCGTGTTCGGAGGTCCGGAGTGAGCAACTGCTCCGGCGAGCAGATGCCCCAGGCACATGCCGCCTCGGCCGAGCGTGGTATCCCGCTCGCGTCGAATCAGGTCGAGCACTGGCTTCTCCATCGACAGCCGGAGGCGCACGGAGACGATGCAGCCTGTCATCGAGCTGCTTGGGGAGATCGGTGATCGATACTGGAAGTCACCCGGTCAGGTGGCATTGCGATGGCTGATCGAGAATCCATTGGTACTGCCCATTCCCGGGGCCAAGAATGGCATAGAGGTCAGCACCAACGCCGGGCCCTCGATTCCTCGCTCACGCCTGACGAGGTCGAAGAACTGGGCCGGATGACGCTCGCCCGACGATTCTGACCGGCTTCCTCGACCGGGTGCTCATTTCGCCACTCGCATCGCCTCACCTGGGTTCCACCGACCACAAGGGTGTGGGGAACCGGGATTCTCAGCCTTCGACTATCACCTTGGCTCTCATCCAGGGGTGGGGCAGGCAGTAGTACTCGTACTCTCCGGGCTCGTCGAAGGTGTGCGACCAGGTGTCGCCTTGCTTCAGGAAGCCCGAGTCGAACGCGTCGTTGACGTCGGTGACTGTGTGTATGACCGTGTCCTGGTTGGTCCAGGTGACGGTGGTCCCGACCTTCACGGTGATGACGTTCTGCGAAAAGTCGGCCGGAGTCTCGTCATCGGCGAACTCATCCGGGGCATCCAACGGCTGGGCGTCACTCGAGCCGGGGACGATGTCGACTGCGACATCCGTGCCGGCGGTGGAGGTGGCGTCGGTGCTCGCTCCTTCGTCGGGAGCCTGGTCGGTCACCTCTTCGAATATCTCCGGGTTGGCTTCTCCTGATACGACGATCTGGCCCAGTGCTCCCTTGTCGAAGGTTCGGACGAGGGCGTGGTCGACCAGGAGGATCGTCGACGGGACTTGACCGATCAGTTCCACCACGGCGCCGCCTCCTGCCGGGACCAGAGTGGTCTGCGACCCGCGAATCGGCTCACTGAGAAGTGCGGCCTCCTGATACACGACGTCCCAGTGCGATCCGATCGGATGGAAGTTGGAGTCGAGGTTCAGACCTGCGTTCACGAAGTAGATGCGAGCCCTCTCCCCGACGTTCATCTGCAAGGCGTTGTCTCCGGCGATTGCGCCACGCGCTCCGTTGAAAACCACGAAGGTCGGCATCTCGTCGGTGATGGCCCGGCGGTCGGTGCCCACGAGCCCGGGGTCGGTCGAGTCGGTGTAGTACTCGGACTGCACGACATACCACTCGTGGTCGACGGTCGGCAGAGGCGCCGCAGGGTCGACCAGGATCCCTCCGTACATGCCGTGTGAGATGTGCAGCGGCACGTCGTCGTACGCGCAGTGGTACATGAACATGCCGGGGTAGAGGAGCCTGGCCTCGATCGTCCTGGTCTCACCCGGGGCGACCACGGTGTTGGCCGCGCCACCACCCTGACCGGTCACAGCATGGAAGTCGACATTGTGCGGATGGGTGTTCCCTTCGGGGTTGGTGATCGTGAACCGAAGGATGTCGCCGACCCTCCCTCTGATCATTGGCCCGGGGGTGCCGATCGAGACGTCGGAGTCGTCGCCGACCAGCCGATACCCCCAGGTCTCGTATTCGACCCCGGTCTCCGGGTCGATTGCCGATACGTTCTCCACGACCTCGAAGTGGACTTCGACTATGCCCGGCTCAGTCCGACCTGAGGGTGGGGGCACCTCGGGCGCATAAGAGACGTTGACCTCGTCGGACGGGACCACCTCCAGCTGGGCCTTGGGCACCAGATCGGGGAGCACGCTCCCGGTGACCGCGACATCGGTCGAGGTGTCGGCGGGGGCGGACACACCGTTGTCTGCCCCGGCGGGCTGAGCTTCGTCCGGAGCGATGAGGATGGCGCCGATCGCGATTGCCACTGCCGCCACTGCCACGATCAGGCCGACCAGGCCGATTGCGATAGCAGATGGGTGATAGTGGCCGGCCGGGGGAGTGGCGCGGCTCTCCGCCTCGCTGTCACGAGTGAGCATCTCAGTCATTTGGTCACCTCTACTGGAAGTACGTCTGCCATGGTCAGTGAGGCGAGCCTCTCGACCAATTCGGTCCGGGCTGCGATCCAGGCCTCATGGATGGGACAGGTCGTGGTTCCGGGACAAGGGCCGTCCCGAAGGACACATCGGCCGGTCTCAGCCGGCCCCTCGACGCCTTCGAGGAGGTCGAGGAGTGAGATGTCGGCCAGGTTCGCCGTGAGGCTGTACCCACCACCGGGCCCTCGATCGGAGTTGATCCAGCCGGCATGGATCAGTGGTCGGAGTACCTGTGGGAGGAACTGGGTGGTCGTGCCGATGGCTCCGGCGAGCTCGGCTCCCGACGTCCGTTCCCCGTCCTGGAGGGCGCGTATGGCGCGGATGGCGAGGTCCGAGCGTCTCGAGGTGGTCAGATTCATGAGTACAAGACTATGGAACTCAGGAATTGCTCTCGTAGGGCCAAAAGTCCCGGTATCACGGACGACTTGACATTCCAGTGGACTGGAAGGCGTATAAGAAAGAGGGATTCGGCGACAAGGAGTATGACGATGCAACTGAGCTCGGCTTTTGCCATCGATTGGGCAGCGATCGTGGCTCAACCTGCCAGGTGGGGCCACATGGATGGCTGGGGATGGGGAATGTGGGTCTTCGGGTTGGTGTTCATGATCGCCATCCTCGGTCTGGTGATTTGGGCGCTGCTTTCGGCGATCCGCCGCCCGGGATCGGGGAGCAGTCGACGTGGCGCCTTGAATCTCCTCGACGAGCGGTACGCCCGTGGCGAGATCGAGCGCGAGGAGTACCTGGAGAGAAGAGCCGATCTGGAACGATGACATGACGGGACACGACCACACCACCATGTCGGCCCCGACCCACGATCCCGACGAGCACGCCGCAGTGGCTCATGGTGGCCACGACAAGCACGAGGGCCATAGCGTCGCCATGTTTCGGGACCGATTCTGGCTTTCCTTCGCTCTCACCCTCCCGGTGGTCTTCTTCAGCGAAACGGTGCAGGGTTGGCTGGGTTACACCGCGCCGTCCTTCCCCGGATCCGAATGGGTGTCACCCCTGTTGGGAACGGTGATATTCGTCTACGGCGGGACACCCTTCCTTCGAGGTGCGGTGCGAGAGGCGCGGGATCGGCTGCCAGGGATGATGTTGCTCATCGGGATGGCGATCACGGTGGCCTTCGTCGCCTCGGTGGCCACCACTGTCGGTTGGTTCGATCTCGAGTTCTGGTGGGAGCTCGCCGCCCTCATCACCGTGATGCTGTTGGGCCACTGGATGGAGATGCGATCGATCGGCCAGGCGCGTGGGGCCTTGGCGGCGCTGGCCGAGTTGCTCCCTGACGATGCCGAGCGGGTCACAGAGGACGGTGTGGTCACGGTGCGGCTGTCCGATCTCCAGTTGGACGACCTGGTGCTCGTCCGCCCCGGGGCGCGAGTCCCCGCCGACGGAGTGATCGTCGACGGTGAGGCCGAATTCGATGAGTCGATGGTGACCGGCGAATCGAGACCCGTGCCGAGGAAGCCAGGCGACCGGGTGGTCGCCGGCACAGTCGCCACCGACACCGCCGTTCGGGTGAGGGTCGACGCGGTGGGAGACGACACCACCCTGGCGGGCATACAGCGTCTTGTGGCAGAGGCCCAGCAGTCACGCTCCCGAGCCCAGGTGCTGGCCGATCGGGCAGCGGCGCTGCTGTTCTACGTCGCCGTGGCCAGTGCGCTGGTGACGGTGATCGTCTGGATCTCCGTCGGTCAGGCCGACGAGGCCGTCGTGCGGACCGTGGCGGTGCTGGTCATCGCCTGCCCCCACGCCCTCGGCCTGGCTATCCCTCTGGTTGTCGCTATCTCCACCGGCCTGGCGGCCAGGAACGGGATACTCGTCAAGGACCGGCTCGCCCTGGAGCGCATGCGCACGGTCGACGTCGTCCTGTTCGACAAGACGGGCACCCTCACCGAAGGCAACCACGTCCTGCGTGGTGTGGCAGCTCGTGACGGGGACGACGACCGGGTCTTGGCACTCGCGGCTGCGGTCGAAGCCGACTCAGAGCATCCGCTGGCCCGGGCCATCCTGACCGAGGCAGCCGCCAGGGGAACGATTCCGGAGGCGGCCGAGTTCCGGTCCATGAGCGGCAGGGGGGTCGAGGCACGGGTCGGTGGGGTGATGGTGTCTGTGGGTGGCCCTGCTCTCATGAAAGAGAAGAGCCTCGCCGTCCCGGAGAGCATTGAACAGGCCGTCACCGATTGGCGAGGTCGTGGATCTTCGATTCTCTACGTCATCGCCGACGAAGAGGTGATCGGGGCTGTCTCCGTCGAAGACGCCATACGCCAGGAGTCGAGAGAGGCAATCGACGAGCTCCACGCTCTCGGTGTCCAGGTCGCCATGATCACCGGCGACGCCCATCAGGTGGCCGAGGCCGTTGCCGCCGACCTCGACATAGACGACGTGTTCGCCGAGGTCCTTCCCGAGGACAAGCACTCCAAGGTCCGGGAACTGCAGCAGAGGGGTATGACGGTGGCCATGGTCGGTGACGGAGTGAACGACGCCCCGGCCCTGGCCCAGGCCGATGTCGGCATCGCCATCGGCGCCGGCACCGACGTGGCTATCGAGTCCGCCGGTGTGGTCCTCGCGTCTGATGACCCGAGAAGCGTGGTGGCGGTACGCCGTCTGTCCCAGGCCGGCTATCGCAAGATGTTGCAGAACCTCGGCTGGGCGGCCGGCTACAACGTGGTGGCTATTCCCTTGGCTGCGGGGGCTCTCGCCTGGGCAGGGATCGCGCTCGGCCCCGCCGTGGCGGCTCTGCTGATGAGCGCTTCGACCGTGATCGTCGCGGCGAACGCACAGCTGTTGAGGCGTCTCGACCTCAGACCCGTTCGATGAAGCGGTGTATCGGGCTGTTGGCCCTGATTGCCGGCCTGCTGGCCGGGTGTGGCGGCGGTTCCGCCGTCGAAGGGAGTGGGATCGAACCACAAGACCCCGAGTTGGTCGCGGAGGGTGCCGTGCTCTACCAGGCCAACTGCGCCGAGTGTCACGGAGCCGACCTCAGAGGGACCGAGAGGGGGCCCTCGCATCTGTCCGAGGTCTACGTGCCGAGTCATCATGCCGACGGTGCTTTCCAGGTGGCCGTTATGGCCGGCACCCCGCAGCACCACTGGAACTTCGGCCCCATGCCACCGGTGGGCGGGCTCAGTCAGGCCGACGTGGCCGCGATCGTCGCTTTCGTGAGAGAACGGCAACGCGTCGAGGGCTTCGACCCATATCCACCGTGACGCCGCCTTTGTGACGATTCCTCAGGACACGACCGTGATCGGTAGATGCATGCCGGCTTCGTAGTGACCTGCGATGTGGCAGGCGAACTCCAGATCGGTTCCTACCGCGTCCGCCGGGAACGTGTAGTCGAACTCGACGGTATCGCCGGCTTCGAGGTCATCCTCTTCCACTACGTAGAGGGCCATTTCGTCCATGGCCTCCATGTCCATCGCTCCGGGCTCGATCGGCTGAACGATCATCAGCTCGTGAGCCAGGCTGCCGTTGTTCTCCACCACGAAGTGATAGCTCTCTCCGGCTGTGAAGGTCGTCACATCCGACGTGATCGTCTGTCCGGTCGAGGTCTCCGAGGTGGTCACGTGCACCTCGTTGGCTCCTCCTCCACAGGCTGCGAGTGCGAGTGCCATTCCGGTAGCGAGGGCCAAGAGCCTTTTCGTCATCTTCCCATCTCCCAAGATCGTGTGAACCCACACTTTGAGCTCAGACTCAAGCGTCTATCTCAGCGGCTCAGGCCCCTAGGGCCAAAAGGCCCTTGGGGGCTCTGCGCGGCAACCGGCGCACGTCGAAATCATCCGGGTTCCTGCGCCCGAATGGTGGTGGAGTCGGTGAGCTCCGACCCAGCCATAATGTGTCGACGTGAGCGTGTCACGAGTCAATCGCGGTTGGGTCATCGATGTCCTCGTCGGAGGGATCGTCGGCGGCGTTGCAGGAGCCATCGTCGCCGTGAACGTCGTCATCTTCGCCGGTGTGGAGCGCGGCTACGAGGCCACGATCGCCGAGGTGTTCAGGGAGAGCGTTCCGCTAGGAATCCTGACGATCGCGGTGCTCGCAGCCGGGCCGATACTCGGCGTCGTCATCGCCCGGGCCATCCGGAGGCAGCGGATGAAGGCCGCCGGCTGACTTCTCCTCGGGGCTCGATGTCGATTCGAGCCCGATTCATCACGTCTTTGGCCCGGTGCCTTTCTATCCGGCGATGCTCGGCCCGGCCTTCGCCACCGAGGGGTCGACGCCTTCGGAGTAGGAGAGAAAATTGGACACGAACATCTGAGCGAGGTTTCGCGCCGCTTCGTCATAAGCATCGGGATCCGGCCAGGCACTGCGTGGCAACAAGAGGTTGGACGGGATTCCCGGCACCGAGGTCGGCACTGCCAGGCCGAAGGCAGGCTCCTCTTCGTACTCGACGTCTTCGAGGGCACCGTCCAGGGCGGCGTTGAGCATGGCCCGCGTGTGGGGAATGCGGATACGGGTTCCCACCCCGAAGGGCCCCCCCGTCCAACCTGTGTTGATCATCCACACCCGACAGTTGTGCTCGTCGATCTTCTCTGCGAGGACGTTGGCGTAGTACGACGGGGGGAGGGGTAGGAAGGGCGCACCGAAGCAGGGGGAGAAGGTGGCGGACGGTTCGGTGACCCCGCGCTCGGTGCCTGCCAGCTTGGCGGTGTATCCGCTCACGAAGTAGTACATCGCCTGGTCCCTGGTCAGACGGCAGATGGGAGGCAGGACCCCAAAGGCATCGGCGGAGAGGAACACGATGTTCTCCGGATGGGGCCCACTCATGGTCGGTTCCATGTTGGGAAGGTGGGCCAGGGGGTAGGCACAGCGGGTGTTCTCTGTCTTGGACCCATCCTCGAAGATGGGGCGACGGGTATCGGGGCTCACGACCACGTTCTCGAGGATGGTCTCGAACTGGTTGGCTGCCTCGAAGATGAGCGGCTCGTCCTCCGGTGAGAGGTCGATCGTCTTGGCGTAGGAGCCTCCCTCGATGTTGAAGATCCCCTTCACACCCCATCCGATCTCATCGTCGCCCACCATGAGCCGGGCAGGGTCACTGGCCAGCGTCGTCTTTCCCGTTCCCGACAAGCCGAAGATCACCGCCGAGTCGCCTCGCTGGGTCCCGACGCTCGCCGAGGCGTGCATCGAGAGTGCTCCCCTCTTGGGGAGCAGGTAGTTCATCACGGTGAAGACCGACTTCTTGACTTCCCCCGCGTAGGTCGTGCCCCCGATCAACAACACCTTGTGCTCGAAGCTGATGCAGACGAAGACCTCACTGCGAGTCCCGTCGCGATCGGGCCTCGCCTTGAAATTGGGTGCGTGGACGATGGTGAAGTCCGGCACAAAGGGCTCGATCTCGTCGGAGATGTCGAACACCCTCCGCAAGATGAACATGTTCCTGGCGAAGAGTGAATGCCATGGGCTCTCCGTGATCACGCGGACGCTCAGCCTGTACTGCGGGTCGGCTCCGGCGTACATGTCCTCGACGTAGAGCTCTCGCTGACCCAGGTAGTCGCAGACCCGGTGATAGAGGGCGTCGTAGACCTCCGGCTCCATCGGGTGATTGACCTCGCCCCACCAGATGTCCGACTCGAAGCCTTCTTCGCGGACCACGAACTTGTCCTTGGGGCTGCGCCCGGTGTAGGGCACCGTGTCCACCACGAGGGCGCCCTTGTGCGCGATCTCGGCGTCACCTCGGCGGATGGAGTGCTCGTACAACTCCGGGGTGGCCAGGTCCCAGTGGACGGGGCGAGTCGGTTGGATGTCGTGCTCGGCGAGTGATCTCATCGGTGTTCAGTTTCTCTCGGTCCCGCCAGCCTAGATTTACCCGGCGGCTTGCCCTCATTCTTGAATGCAGGCGCCGAGCCGAGTACACAGCTTTTCAGTCGGCCGTCACCCTGACGAGAATGCCCTGGTGCGCAGTCTCCTGGTCGACATCACTCCATTGCGGACGAGTCGGTCCTACAGGTTTCTGTGGATGGGTGGATCGCTGGCGAGCATCGGCTCCAATCTGATCTCGGTCGCCGTTGCCCTCCAGGTCTACGACTTGACCAACTCGACTCTGGCTGTCGGCTTCGTCGGCCTGGCGGCATTGATCCCGCTCCTTGCATTCGGGCTGTACGGCGGCTCGATCGTGGATGCGTACGACCGGCGGAAGGTGCTCATCGTCACTCAGGCGGGGCTGACCGTCGTCGGAGCGACACTGGCCGTCCTCTCGGTGGCCGGATCGATATCGGTTGGCACGTTGTACGGGCTCGTAGCCGTGCAGAGCGCCTTCTTCGCGGTGCACAACCCGGCCCGCCGCGCGGTGATCCCGAGGATGCTTCCGGATGTCATGCTCCCGGCGGCCAACGCTCTCTCCAGCCTGGCCATGGGTGTCTCGTTGGCGGTCGGCCCGGTCGTGGCGGGTGTGTTGGTCGACATGGCCGGATATGGATGGGCATATTCGGTCGAGGCGGTGCTCATGGTGTGTGCCATGGCGATGCTGGGCCCGCTGCCACCTCTTCCGCCGGAGGGACCACCCCGCAAAGCCGGGTTGCGGTCGGTCATGGAGGGCCTGGCCTACCTCAGGTCTCGACCCACGCTCGGGATGACCTTCGTCGCCGACCTCATCGCCATGGTCCTGGCGCTGCCACGGGTGTTGTTCCCCGCCATCGCCGCCGTATCGATAGGTGGCGGGGCGACGACGGTCGGGATCCTCGTGGGCGGCATAGCGGTGGGGACACTCCTCGGCGGTCTCTTCTCC
>JBAVPF010000134.1:0-2450 GCA_049692815.1 Acidimicrobiia bacterium | reverse complement strand
CTTGGCCGCCCCGTAGTTGGCCTGACCAAAATTTCCGAACAAGCCCGATCCGGAGGAGGCGAGCACGAAACGACCGTAGCCCTTCTCCTTCATGATCTTGAACGCCGGCGACGAGACGTTGAACGAGCCCATGAGATGGACGTTGAGCACCGCCTCGACCTCGCTGAGCGTCATGTTGGCGAACGACTTGTCCCTGAGGATCCCGGCGTTGTTCACCACGATGTCCACCGTCCCGAAGGCGTCGACGGCGCTCTGGATGATCGCCGCTCCGCCCTCCTCGGTCCCAACGGAGTCGTAATTGGCCACGGCTTCTCCCCCGGCCTCTTTGATCTCTGCGACCACCTGGTCGGCGGCCGACGTGGACGCCCCGGTCCCGTCGACCGCTCCCCCGAGGTCGTTGACCACGACCCTGGCTCCTCGCCGGGCCAGCTCCAGGGCGTAGGTCCTCCCCAACCCGCCGCCTGATCCGGTCACGACCGCGACGCGGCCGTCGAACGTGATTGTCTCGCTCATTGACATCCCTCCGTGTCTGATGGACGGCCGGCGTCAGATCCCGGCGTACATCTCCTCGATCTGATCGGCGTACTTGTCGAGGACAACACGACGCTTCAGCTTCAGCGAAGGTGTGACCTCCCCCGTGTCGGGCGTCCACTCGTCAGGCACGATGATCCACTTCTTGATTTGCTCGACCCGGGCAACTGCCTCGTTGGCCTCGGCGACGGCCCGCGCCACCTCGTCGATCACCTCCGGCACCTCCGAGAAGCTGGCCAGGTCCTCGTACGGGAGCCCATGAGCCTCGGCCCAGGCCGGTGCCTCTTCCTCGTCGAGAGCGATCACCATGCTGAGGAACTTCCGCTGGTCGCCGACCATGCACGCCTTGGAGATGATTGGGTGGTTGCCGAGCAGGGTCTCCAGCTTGGCGGGCGCGATGTTCTTGCCGGCCGCGGTGATGATGATCTCCTTCTTGCGCCCGACGATCCAAACAAAGCCGTCCTCGTCGATACGAGCCAGGTCCCCGGAGTGCAGCCAGCCATCCGGGTCGTAGGTCTCCCTGGTTGCATGGTCGAGCTTGTAGTAACCCTTCGTGATCACCCCGCCACGCATCAGCAGCTCGCCGTCCTCGGCCACCGCCAGCTCCACCCCGGGCAGCGCCCTTCCCACCGAGCCGATCTTCCACGCCCCGGGCACATTGGTGGAAGCCGGGCCCGTCGTCTCCGACATGCCGTAGAGCTCGAACAACGGGATGCCGATCGTCATGAAGAACCTGACCAGGTCGGGGTTGATCGGCGCCGCGGCGGTGATGGCGAGCTGCACTTCCTCCATGCCCAGGCCCTCACGCACCCTGGAGAGCACGATCTTGTCGAGGATCCCGGCCAGCGCAGGGCCCCTTCCACCCCTCTCCTCGGCCTCGACTCTCTTTCCGTTGGCGTCCAGCGCCCGCTTCAGCAGGACGCCCTGCAGCCCTTCGGCATCGGCGAAACGCGCCATCAACCGGGCGTGGAACTTCTCGTAGACGCGGGGCACGCCCACGAAGAGCGTCGGCTTCGCCGTCTGGATGTACTCGAGGACTCCCGCCATGTTCGGGCAATACCACACCTGGCCGGCCAGATAGGTGCCCAGATAGTGGGTGGCGAGACGTTCTGCAATGTGGGCGAGAGGCAGGTAGGACACCATTCGCGCACCGATCTGGAGATCGGCCGCCCGCCGCAGGCACTCCAGCGTCCAAACGACGTTGCGTTGGGTGATCATCACACCCTTCGGCGTCCCCGTCGTCCCCGACGTGTAGATCAGGGTCGCCAGCGTGTCCGGCGTCACCGCAGCCGCGGACCGCTCTACGGCCTTGGGGTCCTCCTGGAGACGATGACGGCCCCTGGCGATGAGCTCGTCCCAGGAAACCACCCAGTCGACGGTGTCGTAGTTCTCGGCACCCGACATCAGCACCACGTAGCGGAGGTTGGGGAGCTCGGAGCGGATCTCCTCCCAGCGCTTGAGGAAGTCGAGATCTTCGAGGATGGCGACGGTCGCCTTGCAGTTGTCGGCGATGTACTGGATCTGGGCAGATGCGAGCGTCGAGTAGATGGTCACCGGCGTGGCTCCGGCACAAACGGCTCCGTAGTCGGCGAGGACGTGCTCGGGCCGGTTGCCGGCCATGATGGCGACGAACTCCTGATCACCGACCCCCAGCGTCTGGAGCCCGGCCGCCACCTCGTGCACGGCATCCCGGTACTGGGACCACGTGAGGCGCTGCCAGCCACCGTCCTTCCAATGGATGGCGGGTTGATCGGGGTACTCGGTGGCGTTCCTGTCCAGGGAGTCGACGATGGTCTTCCCATCGACGACTGCGTCGATCTCAGCTCGTTGAGCCAGCACTGCGGCGTTGTCGGTCACTTCTCCTCCGAGGTCAGAAGACGGCTCCAGAGTCGTGGAGCTTACCGATCTCGGCTTCGTTG
>JBAVPF010000133.1:0-2064 GCA_049692815.1 Acidimicrobiia bacterium | reverse complement strand
CCGCCGACGTGCGCAGGTTCGAGAAGACGCTCGGAGACCTCGGAGACAGGACGGCCAAATTGTCGGCCAAGCGAGACCGTCTGCTGGCCAAACTGCCCTCCTGACCTGTCACGGCGAGGTAGTACCGTCGGGATGGTGCCGACCCTTGCGCTGATCGACGGCAACTCGATCGCCTACCGCGCCTTCTACGCCTTGCCCGAGGACCTTGCGACCAAGTCGGGACAGGTGACCAACGCCGTCTTCGGGTTCACCAGGATGCTCATCCGCCTGATCAAGGATCACCATCCCGAAGGAGTCGCTGTCGCCTGGGACGTCTCCCGTCAGACTTTTCGCACCGACTCCTATCCCGAGTACAAGGCCAACCGTGACAAGGCGCCCGATCACTTTCGCAGCCAGCTTCCCCTCATCGACGAGGTGCTCGACGCCCTCCACATCACCCAGCTTCGCCAGGAGGGATACGAGGCCGACGACATAATCGCCTCACTCGCCAAGCAGGCCGTCTCCGACGGGTGGGACGTCCTCATAGTCACCGGAGATCGCGATGCGTTCCAGTTGGTGGGTCAGGGTGTCAAGGTGCTCTACACCAGACGCGGGATCAGCGACACCGTCCTCGCAGACGCCGCCTGGATAGAGGAGAAGTACGGCATCTCTCCCGAGCAGTACGTGGAGTACGCGGCACTACGCGGCGACAATTCCGACAACCTGCCCGGTGTGCCGGGAGTCGGGGAGAAGACGGCGGCAAAGCTGATCACCGAGTATGGGTCGATCGACGGGGTCTACCGGGCGGTCACCGAGCAGACCCCCAGGCTGAGTGAGAACCTCTCGGCCAACCGGGAGCAGGTTTTCCTCAATCGTGAGCTCATGGATCTCGTCGACGATCTGGATCTCGGCCGGGGAACATCCGAATTCGCCACACGGGAGTGGGACAAGACCACGGTGAAGGACCTCTTCGACAGTCTCGAGTTCCACACGATGTGGAACGACCTCGAAGAGGCCTTGCCATCGACCGGTGGCGCCACGGAGGTGCTCGAAGTCTCGACCGAGGTGGTGTCTGCCGCCGATCGCGTCGCTGCCCTCCCTACGAAAGGAACTCTGGTCGCCGGGCTGGTACGAGATGCCGGCGAGCCGTACGGGCTAGCCGTGTCGACCGGTGTCGGCGAGGCGGTGGTGATCCCGTTCGATGCCGCCGAGCCCATCCTCGAGAAGATCGACGCCGGCACGGTGGGTGTGGCCGGTCACGACCTGAAGGAGCTTGCCCGTGCCCTGCTCGACCTGGGGCACGATCTGACCGAGCCGGCCATGGACACCGCTCTCGCCGCCTACATCATCAACCCCAGCCAGCGGACCTATGGGCTGGAGGAGATCGCCGAGCGCGTTCTCGGTCTCGAGCTGGTCTCACCCGACGACGAGAGCACCGATGGGATGCTCCCGTTCGACGAAGGCCCCGACATCGAGCTGGAGGGGAGACGGGTCGAGGCGGTGCGTCGTCTCGTCGACGAGCTGAGGGACGAGTTGGCTCTGCGTGACGAGCTCGACCTCTTCAAGCGGTACGAGTTGCCCCTGGTGCCGGTGCTGGCTCGAATGGAGCATGCCGGGATCGGGGTGGATCGTGCCTACCTCGAAGACATGGGCGAGGACCTTCGGGGCAAGATCGCCGAGTTGGAGGGCCGGATCCACCAGCTCGCGGGCGCTCCCTTCAACGTGAACTCGACCGACCAGCTCAGAGAGATCCTCTTCGACCAACTCGAGCTTCCCGTTCTCAAGAAGACCTCCACCGGGAAGCCGTCGACGGACGCCTCGGTGCTGAAGAAGCTGGATCATCCATTGGTCACCGCCCTGCTCGAGTATCGGGAGCTGGAGAAGCTCCGTTCCACATATGTGGACGGCTATCTGCCTCTCATCGACGGGGACGGCCGGATCAGGACGCGGTTCAACCAGATGGCCGCCACGACCGGGCGGTTGTCCTCGGACAGCCCCAATCTCCAGAACATCCCCGTTCGCTCCGAGTCGGGCATGACGATTCGCCGTGCGTTCGTCGCCGGCGTCGGCAACGAGTTCCTCGTT
>JBAVPF010000132.1:0-3857 GCA_049692815.1 Acidimicrobiia bacterium | reverse complement strand
CGCTACGACCTCATCATCGACATAGGCGGGTTGAACCCGGTTCTCCGCCTGCGCCGCGCCCTGAAACCCGAGGGGACCCTCGTCATCGTCGGTGGTGAAGGCGGCGGCTCCGTCGCCGGCGGCATCGGGCGACAGCTCCGAGCCAAGTTGCTCTCGCCTTTCGTCTCTCAAAGCCTCACCTTCTTCCTCAGCACCGAGCACTACAGCCACATGGAGAGGCTGGCCGGATATCTCGGGACGGGTGAAGTGACCCCGGCCGTGAGTCGCACATACGGCCTGGACGACGTCGCGGCTGCCCTGTCCGACCTCGAAGCAGGCAGGGCCCGGGGCAAGACGGTGATCGTCGTCAGGGAAGACGCTGCCGATGTCGCCTGACGCCGGTTTGAACACAACGCACTACATCCGAGAGGAGAACCCAATGACAAACCAAACCAAGAATGTGGCCCCGGCGACCCCGAAGCGAGGTGACCGCCCGGCCGATACCTACCCCCGGCGGAGCGCTGCCCGGATCGCCGGCGTGTCCTACCTCGTCATGTTCGTCCTCGCGATCTTCGCCAACTTCGCGGTGAGAGAGCAGCTCATCGAGCCGGGGAACGGCGAGGCGACGGTGGCGAACATCACCGGCTCTCTGGGCCTGTTTCGTCTCGGCCTCGTGGCATTCCTCGCCATCTTCGTGCTCGACGTGGTCATTGCCTGGGCCCTTCATGTCGTGTTCCGCTCGGTGAATCGCGACCTCTCGCTGGTCACCGCCTGGTTCCGGATCGTTTACACCGCGCTGCTCGGTGTAGCCCTGGTCTCGATGTTCCAGGTTCTCCAGATCCTCGGTGGTGAGTCGCTTGCCTTCCTCACCGGCGAGCAGGTCAGCACCCAGACGATGATCGAGCTGTCCTCGTTCGAGTCGACCTGGCTCATCGGATTGGTCGCCTTCGGCATCCATTTGGCACTGCTCGGCGTGCTGATCGTGCGGTCCGGGCTGGTGACCAAGGCCCTGGGCTTGGTCCTGATCGCGGCCGGGGTGGCCTACGTTCTCGACACGCTGGCACGGGGGATGCTGGCCGACTACGAGAGTGTCGCCGGCATCTTGCTCGTCGTCGTGGCACTGCCTTCGATGGTGGGAGAGGGTTGGCTCGGGCTCTGGCTCCTGTTCAGCAAACGGTTGGCCGACTGAGGCAACCCGCTGCAGACGGCACAGAACGGAAGGCCCGGCTTGGGGATTACACCCTGCCGGGCCTTCACTCGTGGAAGTGCTCCTCAGAGCCGAGGCATGGCCGGCTCGGGTGCCGTGGCAACGTTGGTGTCGCTTCTCCGCCCACGTAATGACGGGCCGAGGGCCAGGACGACAGCCACGGCGAAGACGCTCCACATGCCCGCTCGGATCCATCCCAGGGTCGAACCGTCGGCGCCGGTGAACATCGGGCTGATGTACTCACCGGAGACGGCATTCGAGCTGGCGTGCATGAGCATCGCCAGCAGGACGCTGCCACCGCTGCCCACGACGATCCAGGCGAAGATCACCGCCGCAGCCATGATGTAGACCACGTCCGCAGCAGGGATCTCACCCATGAAAAAGAGTGGTGCGTGCCAGAGCACGTGCATCACTCCCACTACGAGACCGGCGAAGAGGGGCGTGCGATCGCCCATCAGCCCGGGCAGGGCGAATCCGCGGAATCCCGGCTCCTCCCAGGGACCCATGAGAGGTACCAGAACCAGGAAGAGGAATGTGGGCACGATGTCGGTCCAGGTGGCCAGCCGGGCCGCACTGGGGGCAGGAGCTCCCAGGGCAACCGTCACGACCGCGGCGCCGATGGCCGCGGCGACCGGAAGACCCAGTGCCAATGCGTACCACTTCCAGCTCACTCGCCAGTGGATGATCCTGCGGAAGAGGTTCTTGATCCCGGCCAGACCCTCGGTCGACGACAGCACGATCAACGCCGAGATGAACGGTCCGACGCCGAGCGGAAAGCCGAGGAACGGCACGAACGACCACGAGATCGCACATGCCAGCACGAAGAAGGACACCATCGGATGGCGTCCAATCAGCCGGCGAAGCGTGCTTTTCGTCGAGACCGGCGGGGCGGTCGGTCCTGGGTGGGTCATGGGTGTCTCCTTTGGATTGTTCAGACTCTTCCGAGTCGATCATCTCGGAGACCGGAAGCCGCCTCCACCGGGTGGGCTTGTGTTTGAGCAGGACGGGTTACTCCCGTATCGAGATGCGAATGGGCTCTTCGCCTAAAGCCCTTTGCCACCGCTGAGCACTTTCGAGAACGGGACACCAGAAACCCGCCGTTGCGAATACGGGTGCGCCGGGTGTCGGCTGCCACTCCTTCCCGGCAACCTCGGCAACCACTCTGCAAACCCTTCAGAACAGGAGAAGACCTGATGAGCAAGCCAGCAGACCGTGGAATCGCCATCTTTGGCGAGACGGAATCCGACACTGTGATGCGCGGACCGAGCCTCGCCGCCGGCCTCGGAACCGGCGCTGTCGCACTTCTGATGATGGTCCTGGTTTCGATGCACCTGATCCAGCCCCAGCTGGGCGCCGTGGACCATTTCGTCAGCGAGTACGCATATGGACGTCTCGGTTGGCTGGTGCCCTGGAGCTACGTGCTGGCCGGCTGCGGGACGCTCCTGATGGTATGGCCACTCATGGCTCAAATGGGCAGGAAAGGCTGGGCTCTGGCCTCGGCCGGATGTCTGACCGTGATCGGTCTGGGCCTAATCGGCACCGGCTTGACACGGATCGACCTTGGCGGCGCCGACGGTGTCCTGGTCCCGACCAGCTCCGGTCAACTGCATGAGCTGGCGGGTTACGTCGCGATTGTCGGCCTCGTCGCCGGATCGTTCGTGATTCCGGCCGCTTTCCGACGCGATCCGCAGATGGCGAACGGGACGTCGACACTCGAGATGTTCAAGTGGGGAATGTTGGCCGGCCTCATCGGGGTGCTTCTCGCCCGGCAGCTGGGAAGCATCGGGCTCGGCCAGCGCGTCTTTCTGGCAGCGGCCCTCTCATGGCTCGTCGTTGTTGGTGTGCAACTGGCCGGGGTCGGTTCTGCGGCGACCCAGGCCGTGCTGCGTGAAATGGATGCCCGCAGTCGTCGGAAGAGATCGCGACGCCCCTGACCTGACCAGTCACCGCCTGACCAGGCCCAGGGCCGTGGACGGCCACCGCGAATGATTCCACCTCGAGCTGCTCACCATCCCCCCTGGTACACGATGACGCTGATCCCGTTGGGATCTGTCAGATAGACGTAGGACGAGCCCCAGGGCCGCTGGACAGGACCCCGGAACTGCAGCTCGGGAGAGATCGACGATACGAAGCCTTCGACGTCGTCGACCCTGAACTGGAGGCTCAACCCGGACAAGTCGCCGGCCCGGGGGGCGTCGTGAATTTCGAGAAGCGCTTCGCGAGCGCCGTCGACGAGCTCGAGGATCACACCTCTGTCGCCATCCTCGTCCCACTCTTCCAAAACGGCCATCCCGAAGCCGGAAACGTAGAAGTCCCGTGTGGCCTCGAGATGCGGCGTCGTGATCTTCGTCTTCAGAGCTGTCATGAGCGGGCTCGTTTGCCGACAGCGGCCTTGTCGACGATGTCACTGATCCTTCGGGCACGTGTCTCCTCCTGCGCGGCACTGATCACCCACCACAACATGACCTTGCGTGCGGAGGGAGGGAACTCATCCCACGCCGCGCGGGCCGCAGCGTTCGCATCGAGCGCGGCGGCGAGGGGTTCGGGCTCGATGAGATCCTCGACGGCGTCGTAGATCGTCCACCAGCCGTTGGCCTTGGCGGCATCGGCGGCGCGGCGTCCGGCCTCGGACATGCGACCCGACGCCTCCATCTCGGCCACCCTCTGACGG
>JBAVPF010000131.1:0-7628 GCA_049692815.1 Acidimicrobiia bacterium | reverse complement strand
CCCCACGCCTTCAGTGTACGGTCCATGAAGCCGTCCTCGCCCGGCCGGCCCACGTGATACATGATCTCGTCGTGACGTCCCTCACGAATCGCCTTGCCGATTCGAGCGCCGATGTCCTCCAGCACCTCGTCCCAACCGACACGCTCCCACTCGCCGGACCCCCGTGCTCCCTTGCGTCTGAGTGGATGGAGAATCCGCTCCGGATCGTTGACCTGGTTGATCGTCGCCGGGCCCTTGGCACAGTTGCGTCCCCGGGACCCGGGATGGGCGGGGTTTCCCTCGAAACGACGAATCTCGCCTGTCTCCTTGTCGACATAGGCCAAAAGCCCGCACGCAGACTCGCAGTTGAAGCAGGTCGTTGGGACGAGCCGGTAGCGGTTCTCCACCCTCTTGGGCCAAGCCTTGGCATCCCATTCCACCCAGTCATCCCAAAGCTCGGGTGGCGGGTAGTTGGTCAGGCCACTTCCCGGGACCAGACGTGGGATCTCTCGTTCTGCAGTCATATCACCCTCAACTCAGCGGCACGCTCTGCCCGGCCTTCACGAAAGCGTCGTCGGCCATGAACACCCCGACCATGGCGACGATCCCTCCGACGGCACCGAAGACGGCTTCGGCTCCACCCAGGACAGCCATCGCGGCAGCCAGGGGCACGACGACTGCGAACAACTGACCGAGCCACCATTCAGTCTTGAACTCGCCACGTGTCATGTGGTGCATCGCCGCATCTGCATTGGTCGTCGTATGCGATCCGAACAACTCGGTGAGCGACATCAGACCAAGTGCGCCGGCGCCGACTGCCAGTACCAAGGCGAACGTCTCAACTGACCCCGCGAGGTCGTCGAAGAAGAGAGCGGCAACGAGGGAAGCCCCGGCACCGACGGCCAGGGCACCACCGATCATGTGCCATACGAGGAGAGGGGTCTGCCACAGATCGCGTCCTTCAGCCTGGCCGAAGAGGAGGGCCGTGTAGCCGGCGACGCCGAGCCCCACGACCGCCGACGCCCAGATGACAGGTTCCAGAAGCCCGGGATCGAAGATCCCCACGAAGAACCAGAGCCCGGTCAAGATGGCGAAAGCACCCAGGATCCAAGCGCCGCGGACAAGCCATGAAGTCGGATTCCCCTTGGTGAGCAGATAGAGGAACCGGTCGGGCCGCTTAAGGTCCCAGACGAGAAGGGCACCTGTGGCCAGCAGGAAAAGCCCTGCCACCAGTGGGGCAACCCAGCGCGTCCAAACGGACTCGGCGTCGGCACCGGCGGCGAGAGCGATCGCGGCCGTCATGGCGATTCCCGCCGAGATCCCCTTGGTCAGGAAGTAGGAGCTGACCTTCCAGCCCCACGGCATCGGGTGGTCGGTGTTGTAGACGACACGAGGTGGGGCGTCCGCGCCATGCCTGGTCACGGCGGGAGGCGGCGAGGGCGCAACCTCGGCACCGAAGTTGCCGATGGTCTCGGCCGTAGGCTTTGGGGTCAGGTCAATCGAAAGCCACGACGTTTCGATTGTCTCGGCGTCCCGCCACAGCCCCGAGTCTTTCAGCGATCCCGACCTCGCAGGATCGAGGGCGGCCGTCTCGACACCCTTGTAGAACACGTTGGGCCCGGTGCCCTGCTCAGGAGCGCGCACCGCGAGCCGCTCGGTGGCGACCATTCGAGAGATACGCGAGCCGGCGTCGTCGAGGTCGCCGGCGACGATGGCCTGCTCCGGGCACACCACCACACAGGCCGGCTCGAGCCCGACGTCGACACGATGGGCGCAGTAGTTGCATTTCTGGGCCGTGTGCTCGTCGGGGTCGATGTACAGCGCGTCATAAGGGCATGCCTGCATGCACGACTTGCATCCGATGCAGCGGGAGGTGTCGAAATCAACGATGCCGTCGTGACGTTTGTAGAGCGCCTTTGTCGGACAGATCGCCACACACGGAGCGTCGGTGCAGTGATTGCAGCGCAGCACCGAGAAGAAACGCTTGGTGTCAGGCCAGGCACCCTTCTCTATGTACTTGACCCACGTGCGGTTGACGCCGAGAGGGACCTCATGCTCGGTCTTGCAGGCGACGGTGCAAGCGTGACAACCGATGCAGACGTCCTGGTCGATGACGAAGCCGTATCTCATCCGTATGGCCGCCCACCCTTGGGGACGTCATATGGCTTCAACCGATTGTGGCTGGCCTGCATTGGCGGCACCCTACGAGATCATCACTCTTGTTGTTCTCAACGGCTTCCATTTTCCCAACCTGGGCCGAGCCGGAGGTAAGCCTGGCCATCCTCCACCACCACCTCGAATGTCGCGACGCCCAGATCAGCAGGGCCCCGCATTCTCTCGCCGGTGCGTGTGTCGAAACGACTCCCGTGCTCGGGACAGGTCACGATGCCATCGTCGACATTCACCTCACCGTTGGACAACACGGCCCCGGCGTGAGGACAGAGATCCTGGACCGCCAGGATGTCGTTGCCGATGTGATAAACGGCGATAGGTCCGGTGGCTTCGTCATCCAGCCTCATCACCAACCCGAGACGTCCGGCGATATCGTCAACGGCGAAGAGCCTGAGTCGCCGACCTCCGGGGGCCCGCCGCCAGATCTCGAGTCGGGCGGGCAGTGTCTTCTTCATCGCACCCCTCGTCGTGACCAGGTCACACCCCGCGTCCTCCGCCCGCGCCCACGTCTCCCGATCAGGAATGCTGAGGATGCCGACGACCATGGCCAGCGGCCAGCGTGACTTCGACTCCGCCACCAGCTGCTCCCAGCCGTGGTTCCCCAGGTCAACGACAACGGCGGTCGGTAACCCTTCCGTCTGATCCCACGTAGTGATGGATTCGCTACGGATCACATCGGTCCCGATCTCCCCCGCAGCGGCTTGCAGCTTGCGGAGTGCAAGGTCATCTGAGAGGTTGGCCAGGATCACTGGCGGCTCTGCTACCGGCTCGTGGGGGAAAGGGACAAGACCTCGACTTGGTCTGCCATGACCTCTCTTAGCAAGTCCAAGGCCTCGACGATCTTGGGTGACGAAAGGGAGTAATACACGAACTGAGCCTCTCGTCGGCTTGTCACGAGCCCCTTGTCCCTCAGAATCGACAGGTGTTGTGAGACGTTTGATTGGGGAAGCTCGAGGAACTCATAGATGTCGGAAACCGACATCTCCCCGTCTCTGAGGAGGTTGATGATCAAGAGTCTCTTGGGGTCGGCAAGACCTTTACACACACTGGCGTAGAGACGTTCCAGTTCCTGACGGAGGGAATCCATGGGGCCAATATGCCAGAACTCGCCGGGAAGCGAAAGCTCCCGTCTTGGGACCGAACTCTCACCCCGACCCGGAGGAAACCCGGAAATCCCATACGAAACAAAGAAAAACTGGGGGTTGACGGGTCGAGGTGAGGCCCGCATACTCAAACGAGAATATTCGCGTATTCGCGTATGCGAATATTTCTCTTGGTTTCGAGATCATCCATGAGGCTTGCTCTGTAGGCTGACTCGGGCCCCTGAAAGGAGTGGCATGACTGTTCAGATGGAGGCAGACAAGGTCTTGGACTGCACCGGTCTCCTGTGCCCCATACCCGTCGTCAAGACGTCCCAGGCAATCAAGGAGATCGAAGTCGGCCAGATTCTCCAGATGATTGCCACAGATCCTGGCGCACCGCCCGACATGGATGCCTGGGCACGACAGACGGGACATGAGATGGTCGACAAGACCGAGGAGGACGGCAAGTTCGTCTTCTGGTTCAAGCGAACCCGTTAGGAGGCAGAGATGACATCAGCAGCGCAAGAGGCGGGTACCAACGTATCGTCCCTGGAGTCGCCCGGTGCCGAAGCCATCCCCGAGCCCAAGAAGCTCGCACTGGTCGCATCCAAGGGTGGTCTGGACGAGGTTTACCCCATTCTGATCATGGCCTCGACCGCAGCAGCCCTCGGTTGGGACTGCCGGGTCTTCTGCACCTTCTACGGGCTCGACCTGGTCAACAAGAAGAGGCAGAAGCACCTCAAGGTCTCAGCCGTCGGCAACGCCGCCTCGCCACCACCGATCAACGGGGTGGAGATGCGCGTGCCGACCATCCTCGGGATGCTCCCCGGGATGAACAGCGTCGCCACCTGGATGATGAAGAAGTGGATGAAAGACTCGAACATCCCCGATTTCGAGACCATGTACAACATGTGCGTCGACTCCGGGGTCAAGTTCTATGCCTGCGCCACGACTCTCGGTGTGATGAACGTGAAGATGGATGACATCGTCGAGAACGCCGAGTGCCTCGGCGCCACCGCGTTCCTCGACTATGCCTCCGAGGCCGACATCGCCCTGTTCGTCTGAGACCTGAACGACACGACCTGACTTGAGGAGGTGGCCTTGGAGGACGAGGCCAAGATTCTCTACGTACAAACGCACGGGACCGACGAGCCTTCAAAGGCGGCAACTCCCTTCTACCTGGCCACGGCGGCCGCGGCCATGGACTTCGACGTGAGCATCTACTTCACGATGCACGGCCCCACGCTTCTCAAGAAAGGGACGGGCGACTGGCTCACGGTCAAGGACGGTGGAGCACCCCTCGACACCTTCATCAAGCAAGCTCAGGACATCGGGGTGAGGTTCCTGGTCTGTCAGCCCTCATTGGATCTCGTCGACCTGCAGATGGAAGACCTCATAGAGGGTGTCGAGATGATTGGTGGGGCGGCCTTCAACTTCATGGCAGCCGAGGCGGACGCGGTGATCAGCTTCTGATGGCAACCGCTTCTGCGCCGATCACCTTCACCAACAAACCGGGCGCGACCATTGCGCCGGACAGCTACACCGACGTCGACTATTCGGAGAAGCTTCGGCTGTGGGAAGAGGTGAAGGCAGATGTCCGCTTCCCCGACTACCTCTACGGCTGCTACGAGTGCGGTATCTGCGTCGCCGCATGCCCCTCGGCGAGGTTCTACGACTTCTCCCCACGCAAGATCGCCCAAGCGGCGGCACGCGAAGACGTCGAGTTGATCTTCGAGCAGATGAACGACGACGTTTGGCAGTGCTCACAGTGTTTCTCGTGTGATCGCTGCCCACGTCAGAACTCACCCGGGGGACTGATCACCATTCTTCGAGAGGTGGCGGTCAGGAACGGGTTGCAGTCGTCTCGCGACGCCCTCGAAGGTTACGGCCGGGTGGTCTACAAGATCATGACAACGGGAACACAGGTTTCACCGGACATGCTTCAGCCGGACGCATTCCCCGACTGGGGACCTGACGTTCGGGATGTCTCGGAGAACCTCGAGCTCTGGCGCCGGGCAGTCCCACCGGAGACGATGCACACGACATCGAGCAGCTGGGAAGTGTCGGAACAGACTCTCATCGAGTTGTACCTGATCTGGTACCACAGCAACGTGATGGACATGATCGAAGAAGTTGACGAAGGCCTCCACATGATCATCCTGGATGTGATGGAAGAGGCCCTTGAAGATGCGGGGTATGAGATATGACGACGGCAGCGCCACATGGAATGGGGACGATCATCCCCCTCGAGTCGATCAAACGTGCGCCTTTCAGGCTCGATGGTGAGGAACCGCCGACCACAGACATCAAGGAGGCATTGTTCGAGCTGGAGGATGCCGGCGAGCTGATAGTGCACCGCGTCCCGGAACCGTTT
This sequence comes from Acidimicrobiia bacterium, assembly GCA_049692815.1. GTDB lineage: Bacteria > Actinomycetota > Acidimicrobiia > Spongiisociales > ZC4RG35 > JANQRA01. The sequence goes on along the minus strand of JBAVPF010000131.1, from coordinate 2,021 downwards.
GTCGAGGTGACGACCAAGTACGGCAGGATCAAGAAGATCCCCGAGTCAACGACATGGCATCACAAGTCCTGTGGCCAATGTGGGCACATCCCCGGATACTCGACATCGATCTTCTGGCTCAATCGCCAACTGGGGATGGATTACCTGGATCCCAAGGACCAGACCTCTTGTACCGCGTGGAACTATTACGCCTCGGCGACATCCAACCCGGTGGCCCAGGGCGGGGTGGCGATGCGAAACTTCGCCGCCGCCTACGAGACCACCTATTTCCCGATCATCCACTGTGGGACTTCCTACGGCCACTACAAGGAGGTCAGGGAGGAGATCGTGCATCACGCAGATCTGCGTGATCAAGTACGTCAGATCATGGACAAGCTGGGCAAGCCCTTGGTGATGCCCGAGGAGATAGTCCACTATTCGGAGTGGGTTCATGCCATGAAGGGCCGTATTGCCGAAAAGCAGGTCCGTGACTTCTCCGACATCGTCGCGTCGGTTCACCCGGCCTGTCACTACTACAAGCTGGTGAAGGAAGACGCCATCTACGACCCCGACATCTATGGAGGCCAGCGCACGGCGACGGTCACCGGGCTGATCAAAGAGCTCGGAGCCGAGGTGGGTGACTACTCGACATTCTTCGACTGTTGCGGGTTCGGCTTTCGTCACATCCTGGTCCAGCGCGACTTCTCCAGGTCCTTCGCCACCCAGCGCAAGATCGAGGTGATGAAGGAGGAGGCGAACCCCGACGTCACGATCACGCACGACACGGGCTGCGTCACGACTCTCGACAAGAGCCAGTTCGCCGCTCAGGCCCACAACAGGAACGTGGGTGTGCCGGTGATGTCGGACGCACAGTTCGCCGCCCTGGCAATGGGTGCCCACCCCTATCGGGTGTGCCAGCTTCACTGGCACTCAACCGATTACCGACCACTTCTCGAGAAGATGGGCATCGACTGGGAGGCGGCATGGATCGAGTTCGAGAAAGACCTCAAGAAGCTGGAGAACAACGAGATCGAATACCTGACCTGGGAGCACGTGGATGGGTAGCGGCCGCATACTCGTCATAGGAGCCGGCCCGGCCGGTTTGGAGTCGGCCCGGCTCGCAGCCGACCTGGGCGCGCAGGTCACCCTCATCGAGAAGACCGATTCGCCCGGCGGCATGCCCATTCAGGCCAACTATGCAGCGCTGACTCATGGGTTCAGGTCAGCTGAGGACGCAATGGGGGAGATGATCGCTCATGTGACCGAACACCCCAACATCGACCTCCGCACCTCGTCGACTGTCACCGCGATGACCGGCTCCGGGCCGGACTTCTCACTGACGGTGTCTCACGGTGATACCTCGGAGACCTTGGAGGTGGGAGCCGTCATCGTGGCGACAGGGTTCCGTCATTTCGACCCGGGCAGAGAGACCCAGCAATACGGCTATTACGAGTTTCCTGATGTGATCACACTCGTCGACGCCGAGGCGATGCTCAAGGAGAACAACTTCGTCAAACCCTCCAACGGCGAGATTCCCGAGCGCGTCGCCTTCATTCAATGTGTCGGTTCACGGGATCGGCAGATCGGCAACGAGTTCTGCTCCAAGGTGTGCTGTGGCATCTCATCGAAGCAGGCGATCGAGATTCGTCAGCAGGTGCCCGACGCACGGGTCTTCATCTTCTACATCGACATGAGGATGTACGGGTATTGGGAGAACGACATCTACTGGCCCGCCCAGGAGCAGCACAAGGTCAACTATGTGAAGGGAATCGTCACCGAGATCCTGCAGAAGGGCGACAAGCTCGTCGTGCGCGGGGAAGACACCACGATGGGGCGACCCATGGAGGTCCCGATGGACATCGTGGTCCTCGCCGTTGGGATGGAGCCCAGCCAGGGAACGAGGGAGATGGCCGACATCCTCGGTCTGGGGACCAACAAGTACGGCTTCATCGAACAGGACCACAACAGCCTCGACACGGTGGCGACCTCGGTCCCCGGTGTCTTCGCTGTCGGCGCGGCGCGTGGCCCGGCCGACCTCGACG
>JBAVPF010000130.1:0-9443 GCA_049692815.1 Acidimicrobiia bacterium | reverse complement strand
CGCCGCGGCCGAGCGTGCCGTGGGCCGGGGTGAGCACCCGAAGCGCCCCTTCGTGCTGCTTGCCCAACAGACGCTATTCGACGACTCCCGGGCCCCGGCCGGGAAACACACCGCCTGGGGATACTGTCATGTGCCCAACGGCTCGACTGTGGACATGACCGACGCCATCGAGACGCAGATAGAGCGTTTCGCCCCAGGATTCCGCGACCTGATCATCGGACGAGCGGTCCGGGGCCCGGCGGCCCAGGAACAGCACAACCCCAACTACGTGGGTGGTGACATCGGCGGAGGGGTCTATGGGCTGCGGAAAGTCCTCCAATTGGGTGACTCAGCCCCATACACACTCGGAGACGAAGTCTTCCTCTGCTCGTCGGCCACCCCGCCCGGCGCCGGAGTGCACGGAATGTGCGGATTCCTGGCGGCCAGGGCTGCAATCGGCTGACACTCAGCCGGCTCCGGTTCCCAGAGCATCCCCAAGGAGGTCCAGGGGCAGCGCATATGCCACCCTCCCCAGCCGGCCGGTGGTTGTCTCCGCGGCACACAGCGCATTGATGATCGACTCCTCCGTCGCATCCGCCACCGCGTGGAACAACCGGTCCATGTCCTTGTTCGGCACAGATTCGAGATGCCAGGGCTGCTGCCCCGAGGGCAGATGGTTTCCGGTGGAGAAGACGAGAAATATGTCACCACTCGAATCGTGCCCATAGCCGCCCACCCGGCCGAGCCCGACGGTGATGCGCTTGGCGAGACGCCGGCACTGGATCGGGAGGAGCGGGGCATCGGTGGCCGCGACCACGATGATCGAGCCCCCAGAAGGCGGTTGATCCCATGGTGATGGGACTGTCTCCTTGCCTATCAGCCTGCCCACGGCGACACCTTCGATGCGCAGGTCTTCACGTCGCCCGTAGTTCGCCTGCACCAGGACGCCCACCGTCCGCTGTCCCACGGTCGTCTCCACCAGCCTCGAGGAGGTCCCGATCCCACCTTTGAACTCGTGACAGATCATCCCGGTCCCTCCCCCGACACACCCTTCGGGCACCGGACCGCCGCGAGCGCTGTCGTAGGCGACGCGGACTTCACGCTCGGTCAGCGGGAAGGTGTCGATGTCACTGAGCCACCCGTCCCAGGTCTCGCCGACCACGGGAAGATGGAAGGCCTCGTCGACGTCCTGTTCGACCGCCACTTTCACCAGGAAGTCACGCACCAGACCCACCTGGTGTGTGTTGGTGATCCCGATGGGAGAGCCCAGCAGGCCGGACTCTTCGACCCAGGCCAGCCCGGTCACCTCACCGTTCCCGCTGAAGTTGAAGGAGGCGGCATAGGCGAAGTCGGTCCAGATGTCCCCGGATCGGGGAACGATCATCGTGACACCGGTGCGGGCGACACTCGGCTCGTCGCGGTTCAGCGTGGCGTGCCCCACCATCACACCGGGCACATCGGTCAATGCATTATCCGGGCCGGGCTGCAACGTCCCCACCTGGAATCCGAGGTCCCTGAATCTTGTTCTCATCGGCGGCCGCAACCTAGCCACGGGAGTAGCGTGCCGCGTCCTACGAGGAGGGAAGGACGTGACGGATCGAGACGGGCAGATGTGAAGGTGAGCGGCACATGGCTTTGACTGCGGTGTGGTCCGAGGGAAGCCTGGCCCACGATCCGGAGGGGGAAGTGTGGATCGGTGTCCAAATCGTCGGCGACGAGACCCCGGAGAGGGGAACCGTCATGAAATCGGCGATCGACTCTCTCGGGCTGGAGACCCTGCCGCCGGTGCGCCACGCGGACGATCACATAACCGCGGTCCACGATCCCGGCATGCTGGAGTACCTGCGTACCGCCCATGACGAGTGGGTGGCGGCAGGGTATCCGGCGGACCCGGGGCAGAGTCGCGTGGTTGCCTACGCCTTCCGTCATCCCGGGGCATTCGGACACGTGGCGCAGCGGCTGCCGGCGAGTCGCACCGCCATGGCCGGCGTCTACTGCATGGACACCTGCACCGTCATCGGGCCCGGCACCTACCGCGGCCTGCGCTATGCGGTCGACGCTGCCTTGACAGCGTCCGATCTCGTTCTCGCGGGAAATCGGGCGGCATACGCGGCGGCCCGCCCACCAGGGCATCACGCTGGAAGCGACTACTTCGGTGGCTCGTGCTACCTGAACAACGCCTCCATCGCCGCTCATCACATGGCGGCGAGTGCCGGAAGCAGGGTCGGCATCGTCGACATCGACGCCCACCACGGGAATGGCTCCCAACAGATCTTCTACCAGCGCGACGACGTCCTCTACACCTCGGTTCATGTCGACCCGGGGCAGGGCTGGTTCCCCCACTGGTGTGGCTTCGCCGATGAGACAGGGGCGGGGGCGGGGGTCGGCTGGAATCGAAACTTCCCACTGGAGCCAGGCGCCGGAGATGACCGATTCGTTTCGGCGGTCGGGGCTGCTGCCGGGCTTCTGAGCGAGCACGGCTGCGAGCTCATGGTCGTCTCCCTTGGCGTCGACGCCGGTGCCGACGACCCGGAGTCCCCCCTCGATGTCACCAGGAACGGCTTCGAACGCGCCGGACTTGTCCTCGCATCCCTGGAGCTGCCCACGGTCCTCGTTCAGGAAGGCGGGTACCACCTCCCTGCCCTGGAGAGAGATGTGACCGCCGTCCTCTCGTGTTTCTCCTAGACACCGCCGGCGCGGGCGGAAGAGACGATCTCGACATTGAGGGCTCACGCTATCTTGACCCGGTTTTGCACTACTCGAGACGACCGGAATGACCAAGAGACCATGGCTCGGCCACGATGAGGCCGGCGGCGTGCCCAGCCAGCAACGGCCCGACTTCGTACTGCCACCGCACTGGCGCCTCGACGCCGTGTATGCGACAGGCCGACCACACCACCCGGCCGTCTCCCCGGACGGGACCGACATCGCCTTCGTGCTCTCTTCCTCCGGGGAGAGCGACATTCACCTCGTCGCCACCGACGGCGGTCAGACGAGACGTCTCACCACGGATCGGGCACTCTCCCCTTTCTGGGAGGACTCGGCCCCGTCCTGGTCCCCGGACGGGGCGAGGATCGCCTACTCGTCGGGGGACGACTGCCTGGTGGTGCCCGCGTCCGGTGGGCCCCCGCGACGCATCCCCGGGGCCGGGCTCGGCGCCTGGCTAGACGCCGAGCGGCTCGTGGTGGTCGTGGAGAGGAAGAGAACGAGCAGGCTCGCAGTGGTCACCATCGAAGATCCCTGGCCACGGCCCTTCGGCCCCACAGGGGGCGACGTCTCTCAGGTCACAGCCACCGGTGACGGGCGAGTCCTGGCCACTTTCTGGCACCGGGAGGACAAGAACCGCAGCGATGTGATCGTCGCCACCCCGGATGGGGACTGGGACACGCTCGCAGGAAAGCCCGATCGTCGCTCCCTGGATGCGGTCGCCCATGAGGGCAGGGTTGCCTACGTTCAGGAGGAGGCGGAGTGGCGCTCCATCTTCGTCACTGACCTCGAAGGTGCGGATCACGAGCGAATCGCGGCTGCGGAGGCAGACTTCGGCCAGCTCGCCTGGTCGATTGAAGGGGGCCTGCTGGCCGCGATCCGGGCCAGCAGGGGACAAGCCGACCTGGTATCCGTCGGCCTCGACGGGAGCGTGCATACGATCGCAGCCGGCGGGTCCTGGCAGACTCCGGTCTGGGCGGGCGACGACGTAGTGGCCGTTCACGAGAGCCACGATTCGCCACCCCGGCTGGTCGTCGCATCCGGAGACGAGCCGCGAGTCCTCCACGACGCCGCGCCGGCCTCTGTCTCCTCTGCTCCTCATGCCCCCTTCCGGCGGGTCGTGTTCCAATCAGGTGACGGGTTGGAGATCGAAGGCTTCCTGTTCGCACCACGCGACGTGGACACACCGGTCCCGGCGGTCGTCTATCCCCATGGCGGCCCTACTTCGGTCTATGGCGACGAATGGGATGGGCACGCCCAGTATTTCGTGGACAAAGGCTACGCATGGCTGGCGCTCAACTTCCGTGGCTCCACGACGTACGGCCTGACCTTCGAGAGGGCCAACCACGACGACTGGGGAGTGGGCGACACGGCGGATTGTGTCGCCGCCGGGAGGTATCTCGCCGGCCTGGATTGGGTCGACGCCGACCGCATCGCCATATTCGGGGCCAGCTACGGCAGTTACATGGCGCTCGCCTCCCTGGTCCACGAGGAGAACCCCTTCGCCTGCGGAGTGGCCAAGTACGGCGACTGCGACATCCTCACGTCGTGGGCACAGGGAGACCGCCCGGGCGGAGACGATCTCGAGCGAATGATGGGACATCCCTCGGATAACCGGGAGGCCTATCAGGCCGGCTCCCCCATACACGACGTCGACCGGATCGACCGGCCGATTCTCATCGCTCACGGTGAGAAGGACGCCAGGGTGAGCCCACTGCAGGCCGGAGAGCTGGTTGCCGAGCTCTCCCGGCTGGGAAGACGTTACGAGTACATCACCTATCCCGAGGAGGGTCACGGCTTTCTACGGCGTGGTCCGCAGATCCACTTCTATAAGCGTCTGGAGCGTTTCTTGGACTGGTACCTGATGTAGTCACCCCGGGTTGCGCCTGAGCCGAGGGGCCCAGCCGACTACGGCCCACGGGCTAAAGGAATCCGGGCTCGATGCCGAAAAATCGGGGTGATGACCACTACGACTCCAGTACTCCAGCCCTGGGCCAGTCAGCCCATGGGCAAGGCGGCGCGGATCGCCATCGCCACCGGTGGCCTCGTCCTGGCGACCCTCGTCCTCATGACCGCGACGATCGTGCCGTCCGGCTCGTGGGCCATGATCGCCCTGGGGATCGTGCTCGCCCCGAGCGCAATACGCGCCGCCCGCATCCCCACGCCCACGCGTCTGCTGGTGCTGGGCGTCTCGGTGCTCGCCATCCCCCTCACGATCCAGTTCCTCTGACGTTCTGAAGACCCGCTAAGGGCACGTAGCAACGGCCACCGGCTCACGGTGGCCGTTGTCCGTTTGGGAGGCGAATGGGGGAAATCCCCCATATACAAGAGCGCTCCAGTCGTGGATCATTGGTGCATGGGGGACTTGAGGGCATTCACTCCGTCCCTCGAAGCGACAATGGGGACCTCGCCTGGAGGGCCGTGCAGACGGCCCTCCAGCCCTGAGGAGGGGACACTTCGGTAGTTTCACACGATGCTCAGAAGAAGCTTCTCCCTGCGAGGCACTCCCGAGCTCGAAGCCACCCTCCGCCGGATGGTCGTGGTATTCCGTTTCCTGGGATTGATCTGGATGGGGTTGCTGGTCGTCGTGACTCTCGTCTCCAGCCCTCCCCCACGTCTGTGGATCGTCTACGGCTCGCTGGCCCTGGCCGCGGTGTGGACCCTCCTCACCTGGTACGTGGCGCGTGCACACGCCGACGCCCTGTCAGGAGCCGAGTGGTTCGCCCTCGACGCTCTCGTCATGCTGGCCATCGGGGCCGCATCCGTAGCCTCCGGCGCCGATGAGCTGTTCCACGGGGGCCTGCCTCTCTCGCTGGTGTTCGTAGGGTCCCTTTGGGGAGGGTTGCCAGGCTCATTGGTCGCAGCGGTCCTCCTCGCCATCGAGCAGTTCGCGGTTCACGTGATCGCCGGCCTGGGACCGGTCCGTGCCGCCGGCAGCATCATCTTCTTCATCGTCGCCTCCATCGTCGGATGGACTTTCGACCGTCTACGCCAATACGACCTCGCCCGGCAGAAGGCGGAGGGAGAGTTGGCCGCCGAGAGGGAGGCCCTGGCGGCACACGAGGCTCGGGTGGCCCTGGTGAACAAGCTCCACGACTCCGTCCTACAGACCTTCCACGCAATCAGGATGGGAGCAGACGACCCTGCCCAGTCCCGCTACCTGGCCAGGAGACAGGAACGGGAGCTTCGTCGCAACATCGAGGAGTGGCGCTCGTCCTACGCCCACAGCTTCCGGGCCGCACTGCTCTCAGTCCGAGACGACGTCGAGGACATCCACCGTGTCGAGATAGAGGCGGTCATCCGTGACGACGCCGCCCTCACGCCCGATTTGGAAGCCGGCATCGAGGCGGCGCGGGAAGCGCTGACCAATGCGGTCAAGCACTCCGGCGCTCAAAGGATCTCGATCTTCTCCGAGATCCAGGATGGACGGGCGTTCATCCACGTCCGGGACAACGGTCGCGGCATCGACGCCGGCACCCGAAGCGGCGTGTCCTCCAAGCTCGCCCGCAGAGTGGAGGCCGTCGGGGGGCTGGTGGCGGTCGACTCCGGCGGCTCCGACGGCACCGAGGTGAAGATAACGGTGGGTGCCTGAGGTGGTCAGCCGGATATTCCTCGTCGACGACCACGACGTGGTGAGAGCCGGCATGAAGGCGGTTCTGCGCGATCGATTCGACATCGTCGGGGAGGCGGGAGACGTCCCCGAGGCCGTGGCCGGCGTGCTCTCCACCCGACCGGAGCTCGTCGTCGTGGACGTGAAGCTTCCCGGTGGAGGAGGTGCGGAGGTGGTAGGCGCGGTGAGAGCGGTCCTGCCCAAGGTCAAGTTCATGGCCCTGACGGTCTCGTCCTCGCGCGACGACGTGGTGCAGATGATGCAGGCAGGAGTGGACGGGTACATCACCAAGACCACCATGAGCGCCGAGCTGCCGGACCTGGTGGACCAGACCATGCTGGGGCTGCGACCGGTGTCACCCGATGTGGCCGCCTTCCTCCTCGACATCGACGAGGACATCGACGTCACCTCCTCCATCGAGCGTCTCACTCCCAGGGAGCGCGAGGTCGTCAACTTGATCGCCCGCGGGTACTCGTATCGGGAGACGGCGGCACGGCTCAGCATCTCAGTGAAGACCCTCGAATCGCACATGGGAAACATCTTCGAGAAGCTCTCCGTCGCCAGCCGGCACGAGCTGGCAGCCCTCGCCTACCAGGAGGGCTACGTGGACAGCCCGGAGAGTTGACCCTCGTCTATTGGCTGGCGGTCGGTGTCATCATCGCCGTCGTCGCCCTCCTCGTGATCGGTTGGTACGTGGCGAACCGTCTCCGCGAGGCCATCTTCGGCGTCTACCCGCGGGTGAGGGAGTCACCGGTCAGGGTGCGCGAGATCGGCCACGGCCGCATGGTGCTGGAAGCTTCCGAGCCATACCAGGACCTGGGCCATCCGGGGGTCATGGGGATCAGCTGGGACGGGGGCGTCGGGAGGCTGGGTGATGTGGTGGCAGCGTCCGACGGCCGGATAACCCGCAGGATCGAGACCCTGCAGGGTGAGCCTCCGTTGTGCCCGGGGAGGCTGGATGACTGCCCGCCGGTGTACCTGGACAGTTACGCCTACCCGGTGGGGCCGGCAGACGTCGGGCTCGAATACGAGGAGACCACCTACCAGTCCGATCTGGGGCCGATGGCCGCGTGGTCGGTGCCGTCCGGCGCGGGCGCTCGATGGGTCGTCATGTGTCACGGGTGGACCGCGGAGCGCCGCGAACTGGTGCGGATGTTGCCGCCGTTCAATCGCAAGGGTTGGTCCGCACTCGTCATCGATTACCGCAACGATCCCGGGATGCCTCTAGACCCCAGCGGGCACCACCGATTCGGGCTGAGCGAGTGGAGAGACCTCGAGACGGCGGTCGCGGACGTGGGAGCACGGGGAGCGGAAGAGATCGTCCTCATGGGGTGCAGCACCGGTGGCGGCATGGTCATGGCGTTCCTGGAGCGATCCGAGCTCGCCGATCGCATTTCAGCAGTCGTCCTCGACTCCCCCAACCTGATCCTGGCCGAGACCGTGAGACTGGGCACGGCCGCGTCGAGCACGCCCCGATTGCTGGTCGAGACCGGGATGTGGATCGCCGACCTGAGATGGCATGTCGACTGGGAGGCAGCCAACTACGTTCAACGCGCCGACAGCTACCTCGACGTTCCCACACTCGTGTTCCACGGGACGTCCGACAAAACCGTGTCGATCGCGCAGAGCAGGCAGCTCCAGGCTCGTCTGCCCTCTTTGGTGGAGTTGGTGGAGACACCTGCTGCGGGGCATGTCAGGAGTTGGAACGCCGACCCGGAGCGGTACGACCGGTACCTGGAGGGATTCCTCGAGTCGATCTAGAACTGCACGGCGGCGGCAGCCCAGTGGAACCCCGCCCCGAATGCCGTGAGCACCACCAGATCGCCGTCCCCGACCCGGCCGGCCTTGACGGCCTCGCACATGGCGAAGGGCACGGTCGCCGAGCCGGTGTTCCCGTATTCGTGCACGTTGACGTAGACGGCGTCCTCGTCCAGCCCCAGTCTCCTGCGCACCGCGTCGATGATTCTGATGTTCGCCTGATGCGGGATCACCAGCTCGACGTCGGAGAGGGAGCGGCCCACCTTCTCCACCACCTCGACCGCCGCCTCACTCATGCGCCTGACCGCCTCGGTGAACACCCGGCGGCCGTCCATGACGAGACGGTTGTAGTCACCGTTGGCCAGCGATTCCTCGTTGAACGGGTGACGTGTCCCACCGGCGGCCAACGTGAGGATCTCCGCGGCGCTTCCATCAGTGCCGGAGACGACGTCGAGCACCTCTGCCCGCCCCGAATCCGGGCCCAGCACGACCGCCCCGGCACCGTCCCCGAACAAGACTGCCGTTGCCCGGTCCTTCAACGAGATCATTCGCGTTATCAACTCCACCCCTATGACGAGGATGCGCTTGGGGTTGACCAGGATCCGGGAACGAGCGACATCGAGAGCCTGGATGAAGCCGGCGCAGCCGCTCCCGCCAAGGTCGTAGGTCGGGACGTTCCTGCAGCCGAGACGGTTCTGCACCAGCGCCGCCGTATCCGGGGTCATCATCTCCGGCGTGTCCGTCGCCACGACGATCTCATCCACGTCATCGGGGCTCAGGTCGGCGTCCTTCAACGCCGATACCGCCGCCTCGGTGGCGAGTGTCATGGTCGACTCGTCGTCGTCGGCGAACCTCCGTCGCTTGATGCCGGTTCGCTGGGTTATCCAGTCGTCGGTGGTGTCGACCCAACGCGACCAGTCGTCGTTGGTCACTACGCGTGCCGGCGCATAGCTGCCGAAGCCGAGGATGTGTGCCACGACGAGAGGTTAGGGCACCACATGTGACAACGACCGCCACAGGGGCGATGCGCCCCTGAGCGGGTGTCGTGTCCCGGCATTCCCCGGCACCCCGTATCCTCGAGGGTGGTGCCCACCCACGAAGTGCTGAACCAACCGCCGCCACTCGAGGACTACAACCTCTACCTGACCGATCCGGTGCTTGCCGACGCCATCGCCCGGGAAGGAGCGGAGGGCTCCCGGGATCGTCTGGTCGAGTTCGGCGCCGTCGCCGGCTCGGCGGAGTACTACCGCACTGCGGCGGAGGCCAACCGCAACGACCCACGTCTGATCACACACGACCGCTACGGCCGACGGGCTGACACCGTCGAGTACCACCCGGCCTGGCATTCGCTCATGGAGACGGCGGTATCGAACGGGCACCACTGCCTGCC
>JBAVPF010000129.1:0-3868 GCA_049692815.1 Acidimicrobiia bacterium | reverse complement strand
GTTCCCGACCTGGCGCCTCCACCATCTTCAAGTCGTCGGCGAAGTCCGTCACGACGGCGACATCGCGGAGTTTGTGCTTGAGCAGTATCAGCGTGTCGGAGATGCCCTGTCGCACGTCGACCTCCTGTATCGGGGCCTGATCGAGGAACGAGTACTCCTTCACGACACGCACCAACTCCGAGATGCGTCCGGCTCCGATGCCGATCTCGCCTATGACCTGTTGTGCCGTCTCCCTCAGCGCGGTCCAACGGGCGAAGTGCGGGACCAGCTCGTCGGACATGCCCGATGTCACCTCCTCCAAGAGGTCGCTGGTCCAGCCGCTCGCCACGAGCCCGGGGGCCAGCTCCCAGGCGTCAGCGACACCTATCTCCTCGAGCCAGAGGGCGACCGAGTCCTCGCGGTCGGCGCGGTCGAGGGCGGAGAGTTGGGTCGGGGGAGTGGGCTCGATGTGGTTCTCGGCGAGTGCGCCGGCCAGGTATGCAGCCTCGTCGGTCAGCTCTCCTTGGACCCGGCCCAACTCCTGGGTGCTCCTCGCCACTGCCGCTGCCGGGTTGTTGAGCTCGTGCATCAACTGTGCCGCCATGCGGCCGAGTGCGGCCATCCGCTCCTCGTGACGCAGTGTGGTCTCGATATCGCGGAGACGAGAGGTGACCGTACGGAACATCCGGCGGACGACCGTCGGGTCCCGGAGCAGGGCTTCGAACGCGGCAACCGGGACCTTGATGAGGAGCGAGGCCTCCGCGGTCCGAACGGTGGCGGTGCGGGGAGCCTGGTCGAGAAGGGCGATCTCCCCTACGACCTCACCCGGCCCGAGCCTGGCGAGCTCCACCTCACGGTCCGGCGTGCTCTTGGTGACGAGGAGCTGTCCCTCCACAACGACATACATCTCCTCGGAATGACTTCCCTCCTCGATGATCACGCCGTGGGCCGGGATCTCCACTTGCTCCGAGCCCTCGCAAACGTCGGTCAGGATGTCTTCGGGCAGGTCTGCGAAGTATGGGAGGCTCCGTAGAACCTCGGCGGTGGATCTCACAGAGAGGCCAGGTGCTCGTGGACGAAGCGGATGGCTGTCGAGCCCTCACCGGTGGCTCCCGCCACCCGGCGTATCGAACCGTGACGGACGTCACCGGCGACGAATACTCCGGGGACGGAGGCCTCCAGCGGCAACGGATCCCGTTTCACGGTCCAGTTGTCGAGGGGACCGAGGTCGTTGCCGGAGAGGACAAACCCTCGCTCGTCCAGTTGCACTAAACCTTGGAGCCATTCGGTGTGGGCCTTCTGGCCGATGAAGATGAACACGGCTCCGGCGGGGTACTCCATCTCCTCGGACGTGTCCCGGTTCTGGATCACGACCGACTCGAGGTGGGTGTCTCCCTTGGCCTCGATCAGCTGAGACCTCGGCATGATCGACACCGAGTCGTTCGCGGCGAGATTGTCGATCAGGTATTGCGACATCGTCTGGGACAGGTCGTCTCCGCGGATGACGATCGTCACCGAATCGGTGAATCTGGTCAGAAAGAGTGAAGCCTGACCGGCCGAGTTGCCACCACCCACGACAAACATCGGCTGGCCGCGGTGATAACTCGCCTCGATATTCGACGTCCCGTAGTACACCCCGGCACCGGTCAACTCGTCGAGTCCTTTGGCCTCGAGCCGCCGGTAGGCGACACCGCTGGTGACGATCAAAGCCTTGGCGGTGACGGTAGAGCCGTCACCCAGGTGGAGGATCTTGAAGGGGTCCTTGCGCTCGATGCTGTCGACGCGAACCGGGATGAGCACCTCTGCACCCATTCGAGTCGCCTGTGAGTAGGCACGACGGGCGAGATCCGCCCCGCTGATGCCTCTAGGGAACCCCAGGTAGTTCTCGATGAGGGTCGACTGTGCCGCCTGACCGCCCGGGGCCGCTTCCTCGATGAGGAGAGTCTTCAGGCCCTCCGAGGCGCCATAAACGGCGGCGGCCAGCCCCGCCGGACCGGCCCCGACGATGGCGACGTCGTACGCCGGTGACTCGGCATGTGTCTTGAGGCCGATCGCCTCGGCCATCTCATTGATGCTCGGGCTCTTCAGGATGCCGCCCTCGGGAAGCACGGCCAGGGGAAGGTCTGTCAGGTCGGCTTCGGCCATCTCCATGAGCGACCGCGCCTCACTGTCGTCATCGAGGGTGAGCGACCGATAGGGGATCTGGTTCATGGCGAGGAAGGCTTTCAGCTCGAAGGCGGCGCGTGACCATGCTTGGCCGACCACGCGGACGCCGACGTATGTCTCCCTGAAATGCGCTCGCCAATCGGCGAGGAGATCGTCGAGTATCGGATAGAGGTGGACGTCCGGCGGGTCCCACGGCTTCATGATGTAGTGGTCGAGCCCCACGTCGTTGATGGCGCTGATCGCCGCCTCGGTGTCCGCATACGCAGTGAGGAGCGCCTTCTTCGCATCCGGATAGTGCTCGAGCGAGGCTCGAAGGACGTCCACGCCAGTGACCGAGGGCATGCGCTGGTCGGCGAGGATCAAGGCGAGCGGGGTCTCCCTCCTGGCCAGCTCCTCGATGGTGTCGATGGCCTCCTGACCTCCGTTGGCCCCGACGATCCGATAGTCGGATGCGTAGTGGGAGCGAAGGTCACGCTGGACCGCGTTGAGCACCTCGGGCTCATCGTCGATGGCCAGGATCACGGGGCGGGATCCGTTGCTCATTTGCGGAGGAAATGGTCGGCGAAGCAATACTGCCAGGTTTCACCCGGCTCGATGGACTGAACCAGCGGATGACCATCCTGTTCCCAATGCTGGCGAGCATGTCGGTTCCTGGATTGGTCACAACAGCCAACCAACCCGCATTGGAGACAAGCCCGGAGATGCACCCAAGTGTCTCCGGTGGCGACACAACGATCGCAAACGGTCGACTTGGGATCGACGATCGAGGTCAACTGTCCGAAGTGGTCACACGTGGGCGCTGTCATCCAACCTCACCCGGCCTGGTTTCCAACCCATACTGCGCACTCTAGATCTCGTCGCGGATACTCGATCCGAGGGCTGGGGATGGTTCCATACCGAGCTGAGACCCGTGGCGGGGTATCTTGCGCCGTCAGCCCAACGATTCAGCCCACCTGATTCATGAACATCGCACGCATCGCACCCCCACGGCTCCGAACGATGGAGCAGGAGAAGAAGAGGTCGGCCACCTGGCTCGAGCTCTTCTACGATCTCGCTTTCGTCGTCGGTGTCGCCGTTCTCTCCGGTCGACTCCTGGGCGCGATCACGGGGCCGACGCTGGCGTCATACTTCGCCTACTTCGCCCTCCTGTGGTGGCTCTGGGCGAGCCACACCTACTACGCAGATCGCTACGACACGGACGACCTCGTCTATCGGCTGCTCGCCACCGGCCAGATGCTCGCCGTGGTGGTCATCGCCGCGGCCCTCGCAGGCGCGGAGACATCGACGGCTGCCTTCGCAGTGGGATACGCCGCAGCGAGATGGCTCTTGGTAGTGATGTACTGGCGCGCTCACCGCCACGTCCCGGACACCCGGACCCTCGTCCGCGGCTATCTGGTGGGGTTCGGGACAGCAGCGATCTTGTGGACCGCCGCGATCTTCGTGCCCGACGCCGCCCGTTTCGCACTTTGGTCAATAGCCCTGGCGATAGATCTGGCCACTCCATGGGTGATGCGCAGAGAGCAGGCCAAGGTCCCTCTCGATGTCTCCCACCTACCGGAGCGGTTCGGCCTCTTCACGATCCTCGTGCTCGGCGAGTCGATCAGCGCGGTGGTCACCGGACTGGCACACACATCCTGGACCGGAGCTCCGATCGTGGCGTCGGCAGGGGCGATCGGCGTGGCGACGGCGTTCTGGTGGATGTACTTCGACAACACCAGAGGAA
>JBAVPF010000128.1:0-2025 GCA_049692815.1 Acidimicrobiia bacterium | reverse complement strand
GGCATGGCCCGCGCCCCTGTCTCGGGATCGGGTCTCTGGCCGGCGTGCACCGCCCTGGTGTCGAAGCCGTATTGGTTCTCAATGGTCATGGTGATGTCCTTCGTCTCGTGGAGCGCAAACGGCTGCTCAGCCGATCTTGGGGGGTCCCGAGTGCTATCGGAGACCGGTCAGGACATCTGACATCGACGGGCGACGGCGGCGAGCCCGTCCGATCTGATTATTGGCTTCTCCACATCGTTCTCCTTTCGCTCGCTGTCCCCCGGGCGAGCCCGGGAGGTGGGAGCCTCTGCCTGTCTCGACGACAGAGTCGAGACTCTGTTCGATTGCGCGCTCTGGGAGCGCCGCGAGCGGGAGAACCCGTCTCGGCTGCTCATCGATCAGGCATTGGCACCGTTGGACACGGTTGCCGCGGCTTCACAGGGCCTGTCCCTCCGCCGCTCTTGATGAGCGCGTCCTTGTGGAGGGCAAGTACAGCAACCCGATTTCCACACGTCAAGACATGGCACTACAAACCTCCGGTTGTTGGCCCCTACATAGGGGCCAACCACGTCGAGAAGCGAAGCGGAGGCCAGAACCAGTGAGATCGTTGGCGGTGATGGCCGGCGGGGTGGTGGGCACCCTGCTCCGATGGTCGGTAGCTCAGATCATGAGCCCGTCACCTTCGGGGTTTCCCTGGCCGACATTGTTCGTCAACGTCACCGGCGCCTTCGCTCTCGGTGCGGTGGGTGTGCTCATGATCGAACGGCTGGCCCGTGTCGGGCAATTGCGCACCTTCCTGGCGATCGGGCTGCTTGGCTCCTACACGACCTTCTCCGCGATGGCCGTGGAAGGGGTGCGGCTCGTTGAGTCCCGTCACGTCGCCCTGGCGGCTGGTTACTGGGTGGCGACACTCGTGCTCGGGCAGCTGGCCGGTCTGCTCGGGATGTGGCTGGGACGGGCCAGAATCCCCATCTGGAAGGAGACAGGATGAAACCTGGAGTCGAGGCCAAGCTGGTGAGGATCTTCGTGGGGGAGTCCGACCACTGGGATGGGCGGCCGTTGTACGAGGCGCTGGTGCACAAGGCCCGTGAGATGGGGCTGGCCGGCGCCACCGTCTTGCGAGGGATCGAAGGGTATGGCGCCAGTTCGGTGGTTCACACCGCCCGGATCCTCCGTCTGTCCGAAGACCTCCCGATCATCATCGAGTTGGTCGACACTCAGGATCAGATCGACTCCTTCCTCGAGATAGCCGAGCCCATGGTGGGAGAAGGGCTCATCACCATCGAGCGGGTGGAGATCCGCAAGTACCAAGCCGACGAGAGCCCGGCCGGGTGACCATCTTCGGTCTCGCTGTCGGAGGCGGGCTGGGAGCCTTGGCCCGCTACGGGGTGGCCGGGCTGGTGTCGACCAGATCTCGAAGCCCCTTCCCGGCGGGCACCCTGACCGTCAACGTCGTGGGGTCTTTCCTGCTCGGCGCCCTCGTAGGGCTGACCCTTTCGGGTCGTGTCCCCGATTCGGCCCTGGTTTGGGCGGGCACGGGGTTTCTCGGTGCGTTCACCACCTTCTCGACGTTCGTGTACGAGACGCTGCAACTGGTCGAAGACCAGGCATGGAAGTACGCGATGTGGAACGTCCTGGCGTCCGGTCCGCTCAGCTTCGCCGCCGCGGCCATCGGATACGCCCTCATGTCCTGAGCACCGACCGCGTGGATGACGGCGTGGCCCCAGATGGAAGCCCGGTGGACGTGTACCTGGCTCTTCCACCGGGTGATACACCAATGATGATCGACTCTCAGCTGGAGGTCACCGGCACGATCCTGGAATTGGGAAGTGGCCCTGGGCGCATCACCCATCCACTGATCGCCATGGGTCACACGGTCGCTGCCGTTGACGATTCACCTGAAGCTCTCGAACACCTGCATGGCGCCGAGACCGTTCTGGCCGACCTCTACACACTCGATCTGGAACGCACCTTCGATGCCGTCGTCGCAGGGAGCCATCTGATAAACGCCCCGAACCGCGCCCGCCGGATCCAACTCCTCGATGT
>JBAVPF010000127.1:0-4456 GCA_049692815.1 Acidimicrobiia bacterium | reverse complement strand
GGTCGGCGCCCACCTCGGCTGCCCAGGAGGCGGCCGGGTCCAGGAAGAAGACCCCCGTGCCCTCTGCCACCGCCGGGGCGACGGGCACTGTTGCCTCGCTGTCGGAGAAAGTGGCCGGCGAGCTCTCCGTTTCCTCGGGTGGCGGGGGTGAGGGAGCCCGTCGATCGCTCATGAGGGCACTCACCTGTTCCCGTGTCAATGGCCCCGCCAGGTAGGACATCGCCCAACGGGTCCCGAAGAGCCTGGGCGCGCTCTCCTCGGTGGAGTGCAGAACGAACTGTCGTTTTCCCAGGTTCGAGATCTGCTTGTCGATCAGGTCGATGTCGATGGCCCCCGAGGCGGATGCCAGGCCCTCCAGGATGCGACGCTTGTCGTTTTCGGTCTGGAGACGCCCGATCATCCACGTCCCGGCGTTGGACATCGCCTTGTAATCGAGGTCGACCGGGTTCTGCGTTGAGAGGACCATGCCGACCCCGTGTGCCCGGGCCTGTTTGAGGATCGTCAGTATGGGGGTCTTCGAGGGCGGTTCCCTCGTGGGCGGGGCGAAACCGAACACTTCGTCCATGTAGATGAGAGCCCTGAGCTCCGAGGTGCCCGGCTGCGAGCGGGTCCAGGTGACGGTCTTGCCCAGCAGCAACGTGACCAGGAACTGTCTCTCCTCGTCGGAGAGATGGGCCATGTAGATGATGGCAGCTCGGGGCCGCTTGCCTCCGATCAGCCGTTCGATGTCCAGGGGCTCGCCCTCCATCCAACTGGCGAAGGACGGTGAGGCGAGAAGGCCGTTGAGCTTCAACGCCAGCTCCATGCGGTCCTTCTCCGGGAAGAAGGTGTCGATCTCGAACACCCCGAGCTTCCTGAAAGGCGGCTTGGGGATCTGGCCGACGAGTGTCGCCAGTTCGAGGTCCACGCCCTTCTTCCAGAAGTGCTCGATGATGTTGGCCAGGAGAACGTGCTCCTGTCCCGACACCGGATCCGACTCGATGCCGGCCAGCACGAGGAGCGACGAGACGAACGAGCTGATCTCGTCACGGGCGATCTCGGCCTCTGCCGACCAGTCGAGACCGGGCGCCTTCATCGAGCCGAGGACGTTGAGCCCCACCCCGGCACCCGATCCGGGTGTGTAGATGGTCACCTCGGCGCCTTCACGAAGTCGCCTCATCCGTTCTCCGTCGATGCCGTGCCCCTCGAGCCCTTTCTTCCAGGTCTCGGCTGTGGAAAGGGCCAACTCGGCAACGGTCTTGCCCTCGTTGCTCGCCGTGGACTGGTCCATCCAGGGCTCGAAGTCACCCGCGGTGAGGTCGGGGAAGTTGAGGGCGAGGTTCCCCATGTCCCCCTTGGGGTCGATGATCAGGCATGAGACACCATTGAGCAGGGCTTCCTCGATGAGGTCCATGCCAAGGCCGGTCTTTCCCGAGCCCGTCATCCCGACGATGACTCCATGTGTGGTCAGGTTGTCGGCGTCGTAGAGCACCGGCTCGTCTGTCTCGGAGTCCCTTCCTATGTAGAGCTCGCCATGCTGCAAGTCCATGGCGGGGCAAGGTACCAAATGCCCCGAGAAGCGCATTATTCGGTCACGCCCGGAGAGCCCGGGACGTACCATGCTCATCATCGAGCCCGGATCGCGCCGACGGGGCTTGACCTCAACCAACCTTCAAGTTCTACCTTGCCGACTCAGCCATGTCCGAACCTGTCCTGACACCGACGGCCGTCCTCGGGGACGGTGTGAAGCTCATCCGCCGCTTCGTGCGGATGCATCCGGCGGCGTTCACAATCGCCGTTGCCGGCTCAGCCTGCTACGCCGGGGCGATCATCCTCTCCTCGATGGTGATCGGCTGGGTCACCGACAGCGTCATCATCCCGATCCTCGACAAGGGCGATGAGCCCGACCTCCTCGCGATCGCGGCTCTGATCATCGTTGGGGTGGCGGTCTTCAAGGCACTGGGAATCGTGGTCCGCCGAACCGGCGCCGCCTATCTGACCGGGGCCACGCGCCGGGACATCCGCAACCGGCTCCTGACGCATCAGCTCACCTTGAAGATGTCGTGGTTCAACCGGCAGGCCGTAGGAGACCTCCTCGCCGTCGCTGACGCCGACACCGATCAGGGCACGGGTGTGCTCAGCCCGCTCCCGTATGCGTCGGGAGTTTCCCTCCTCCTGGTGGGGACGGTGGTGCTCATCTTCTCCATCGACCTGTGGTTGGGGATCGGCGCCGTCATCGGGCTGATCGTCGCGGTGATCATCGATGTCCGCGGCAGTTGGATCACGTTCGGCATGTGGGAGCACGTCCAGTCCCAGCGGGGCCGGGTGGCTTCCATTGCCCATGAGAGCTTCGACGGTGCGCTCACGGTCAAGGCTCTGGGCCGCGAGCCGTTCGTCTCCCGGCGTTTCGGCGAGGCCAGCGACCTGCTGCGTGACCGGTTGATCGTGGTCATCTCCACGTGGACCAACTACCAGGTGATCATGCGGTCCCTGCCCCAGGCCTTGGTCGTCCTCCTTCTCGTGGTGGGAGCGGCTCGTGTCGCTCCCGGCGGCGTGTCACCCGGGGACCTCGTGACCGTCGCCTACCTGCTTGGCCTGCTCGCCTTCCCCATTCAGCTCATCGGATTCGTTCTCTGGGATCTGGCCGGGAGCCTGGCCGGGTGGAAACGGGTGCAGGGGGTCCTCGATGCCGATGAGCACGTGACCTTCGGCGGTGCGACCGCCTCGCCCGATCGTGGCGCCGCTCCCATCGTCGGCGAGACCGTCGGCTTCGCATACGACGGCGACGAGGTCCTCGCCGACCTCGACCTCGATCTCGACGCAGGAACCACGTTGGCCGTGGTCGGGCCAACGGCCTCAGGGAAGTCCACTCTTTGTCTGTTGCTCGCCCGAATGTGGGACCCGGACACCGGTGCAATTCACATCGCCGGCCGCGACCTGCGCGCTTTCGCACGGTCCGAGCTGCCCAAGGAGGTGGGCTACGTCCCGCAGACGGCGTTTCTCTTCGATGGCACCGTCCGCGAGAACATCGTGCTCGACGCCGGCTTCGGGGAAGACGAGGTGTGGGCCGCCCTGAGCCTTGCCGGCGCCGACGGGTTCGTCGAGGCTCTGCCCAACGGTCTCGACACGCAACTCGGAGAACGAGGTGCCACGCTCTCGGGGGGCCAGCGTCAGAGGCTGGCTCTGGCGAGGGCCCTGGTGAGACGTCCGCGTTTGCTCATCCTCGACGACGCGACATCGGCGGTGGACCCGTCGATCGAGGCGGAGATCCTGCGAGCGCTGAAGAGCGCCGCACTGCCGTCGACGATCGTCGTCGTCGCATATCGGCCGGCATCGATCCGGCTGGCCGACGAGGTGGTCTTCGTCGATAGGAAGCGAATACTGGCCCACGGCACCCACGACCGCCTGGTCGAGGAAGAGCCCGGCTATGCGCGTCTGGTGCGTGCCTATGAGGAAGAGGCGAAACGGCTCAGGGAAGCGTCGTGAGCGAGCCCCTGGGAACCGGTGTGGTCATTCGCAGGGCGCTGGCCGAGGCACCGTCGCTCCGTGACGGCCTGGTGCTGACGCTGGTGCTCGCCATGGTCGGCCAGGGGGTGACCGTGGTCACTCCCATCGTCCTCCAAAAGATCCTCGACGGGGAGATCCTCAACCCGGCAGGCATCGACGTGGGCGGAGTGCTCGGCCTCGCCTCGGTGGCGATGGCCGCGCTCGTCGTAGGTGCCGTCGTCGGGCGCTTCTCGTTGCTTCGGCTTGTCAGGAGCTCTTCCACCGGGTTGTCCGACCTCCGCATCAAGACGTTCGGCCACATCATGGGTCAGTCGGTGCTCCACGTTCAGTCCGAGCGCCGCGGCAATCTCCTCTCCAGGGTCACCTCGGACATCACGACGCTGCAGGAGTTCATGGAGTGGGGTGGGGTCGGGATGATCATCGCGATCAGCCAGGTGTTCCTGGCGACCATGGTCATGATGTTCTACGAGTGGCGGCTCGCTCTCATCGCCTTCGTAGGTGTTCTGATCTATCTGATGATGATGAGGTGGTTCCAGAAGATCCTCGCCCGGAACTACGACGCCGTGCGCAAGGAGGTGGGCATCTCCCTGGGTGTTCTCAGCGAGTCGATCACCGCGATTCCCATCGTCCGGGCGTACGGGATCGAGGACGCCACCAGGACGAAGGTCGCCAAGGCGTTGGAGAGGCGATTCCGCGTCGAGTTCAAGACACATCGGTTCGGCAACATCCTCTTCTCGACGGCCGAGGTGTTCGCCGGGCTGCTGACGGCCGTCCTCATCGTGACCGGTGTGCTTCTGGGGGTCCGCCTGGGGACCTCGGCAGGGACCCTCGTGGCGTTCCTGTTGCTGGCCAATCTCCTCATCGAGCCAATGCAGATCCTCGTGGAGACGCTCGAGTTCGCCCAGTCGGCCGCCTCGGGCCTGCGCCGGATCGTCGGCGTTCTCGACGGAGAGGTCGAGATCCGCGAGCC
>JBAVPF010000126.1:0-1652 GCA_049692815.1 Acidimicrobiia bacterium | reverse complement strand
ATCGTCCCCCCGGTCACGCCCTTGGCGAGGGCGATCATGTCGGGCCGCACCGGCCAGCGGTCGATGCCGAACCAGGCTCCCGCACCAGCATTCCGGCAATAGAGCGCCATCGCTGGTCCCTGCCACCTGTCGCGCAAGGCAGGAGCCGGTGCGGGCGAGCCGGCGAGGGCGTCCATCCAGGTCGAGCACTCGACTGAGGCCCAAGCCAGATACGAGGAGGAGGAGGAGGAGGAAAAGCCGAGGAGAGGGAGGCGCGGCGCTACTCGTTCTGAGAGTTCCAGTAGGCCTCTGCCTCCGCCTCCATGGCGGAGAGGCGGGAGTAATAGTCCGGGAACTCGTTGAGGTGCGCTCGGGCGATCTTGGCGGTCACGACGATGTCGTCGTCGGTGACGTTGGTCGCGGGATCCTGCGTGCCGTGCTCGAGCTCTACGTCCATCCCCATCCGAAACTGCTCGACATCGAAGCTCGACGAGGTCCAGTCGATCCCGATGCGCTCACCGGTGGAGCGGGCCTCCTCGGCCGTGAAGCGGGCGTTCTCGCTCATGCCCCGAAGGATACGCCCAGTGGAGCAGCGCGACTGCGACCGGAGCGAGAGAGGCCGCGACGTGGACTACGGTGACGAGTCGGCGGGACGATGTGTGAGCAGTCGGTCTCCTGCTTTCACCCCTTTTTCCCGGCTTCGGTCTTGACGGGGCTGGGCGAGAACAGTCCCACGAGGCCAGTGAGCAGGGCCGTAAACGCGGTGAGGGCAACGTCGGAGGACTTGCCATCGGCCAGGAGAACGATGATCCCCACCAGGGCGATTACCAAGAGGCCGATGAAGCCGGAAACGACGACGATCCAGAGGGTCGACGTCGTCTGAGAATCGGGGGGCGGGATCACAGCGTTGATAGCTGCGACCTAGGCGGAAGTGTCTAACTCTTTCGTAGATTGGGTCACGGTCTGGATGGCGTTTGCGCGGTCGACGGCGGTTTCACCCACTAGGAACCTCCTCTGAGTTGTGGACTGGTTCCGCGACTCTCGCCGACTGAAGGTCGGAGGTCAAGGCTCTCCGAGTAGTTGGTGACATCTGTGCGGCCTGAGGAGACACCGAGCTAGACATCCGAGGCCGGCTGGACCGCTTGGCTCCAGAAGCGCGACTCCAGAAATCGGGAGTAGATCGGGGCATCCGTCGCACTCGGCTACGCACATACATTCCGGCGATCACTCAAGCCGCCGGGCAAGGTAGTAACCCACTCCGACCGTCCGGGTCCCCTTTTATGGAGGGTCTCCTTTCCTGAGTCGTATGCCTTTGTGGCGCAGCGCGCCTTCTTGCAGGAAGCTCTTCCCGCGTGCCCTGAACGCTGTAGCGAAACTTGACGTGGTCGCGGACCGCCGTCACATCGCCGCTCACCCCCAGGTGGCCAAATGGACCGAGATAGAAAGCGCGGCGCCGATGACCTTGCGCTCTCCGCGCTGGCCGGATCGCTCAGAGCCCTCGTTTGGACCGCATCCCGGCGCAGAGGACCGTCGAGCTCAGCCTCTTTGCGACGACCTCGAGTTCGATCGCGGAGTGCGGCGGGACTTCCGCTGCGTCGAGCGGGTAGTGCCAGCGACCGCTGCCGTCGCTGCGAGCGTTGCCCAGGGGCACCGGGCGCGACCCGTGAGGGAAG
>JBAVPF010000125.1:0-12517 GCA_049692815.1 Acidimicrobiia bacterium | reverse complement strand
CTCCGGCAGCCATCGCAGCCGAGATGTTCTCCCTTGCCGACGGCTGCACCTTCTCGGCCAAGAAGGACGGTCTGGCCAACATCGGCGGGTTTCTGGCCATGCGTGACCCGGAGCTGGCCGAGAGGTGCCGTAACCTTCTCATCCTCACCGAGGGGTTTCCCACGTACGGGGGTCTCGCCGGATACGACCTAGAAGCGATAGCCAGAGGTCTGGAAGAGGTGGTGAAAGAGCCCTATCTGCGCTATCGGATTCGCTCCACCGAATATCTCGCCGAGAAGATCTCGGCGGCCGGGGTCCCCATCGTGCAGCCCCCAGGGGGCCACGCCGTGTACATCGACGCCAAACGTCTCCTCGCCCATTTGCCTCCCCAGCAGTATCCCGCCCAGGCTCTCGCTGTCGAGATCTACCGAACAGGCGGAGTCCGTGGCGTCGAGATCGGCTCGGTCATGTTTGGCCAGCCCGCGGCGGACGGCACCGAGAGCCCGGCACCGATGGAGCTCGTCCGACTCGCCATCCCCCGGCGCACCTACACCCAGAGTCACATCGACTACGTGGCGGAAGTCGTCATCGACACCGCCTCCCGCGCCAAAGAGATTCCCGGCTACCGCATCGTGCATCAGGCTCCCTGGCTTCGTCACTTCACGGCTCAGTTCGAGCCGGTGTGATGAGCTTATGCGGCTGCCGGCGCTCTGAAACGATCCTGCCCCACGACGTTGGGGTGGTGACAGGAGCAGGTCGGGGCCGCTAGACCGGCATCACTTCCGAGGCCCCTGGTGGCTTCGGCAACAGCGTCAATCGGGTCGGTGTGCGCTGACCACATACCAATGCCAGTGCTTTGGCCCTGCGCCGGAAGGCCCGTCGAACTCAGCCTCCTCGATGTGCTCCAACTCGAGTCCGTCGAGCATCCTCTCGATGTCGTCGGCACTCACGGTGGCGACGTCGTCCTCTGTGGCCCATGTGTCCTCGTGCCCGAAGAACACGCCCACGAACCATCCACCCGCCCCAACCGCCGCTTTGGCGGATTCGACGGCCTCCTGAATGCGCCCTGCGGCGAAGGGCAGGGACAGTGAGGCAAACACCAGGACCGCCTCGGGGAGGTCTGCCTCATGGAAGTGTGCTACATCTGTGGTCAGACGCCCTGTCAATCTCTCCGGCACCCGAGCTCTGAGGATCTCTATCGCCTTGGGCTCAGCGTCAACGGCGTGAACTCGCCATCCTCGCTCGAGCAACGCCAGAGACTCATTCCCGGCACCGCAACCGAGGTCGATCGCCAGGCGTCCATCCCCGTTCTCCCCACCCGTGACCTCGATGGCGACTTCAAGGAACTCCATCGGATCGCGCCCAGCCGTTCCCTCGGCATACCGAGCCCAAACTCCCCGTTCGTCGAGCATGGGGACAAGGCTAAGTCCGCGACACGATTCAGTTCGTCTGGGTCGGCCATGCAAGGTGCGAACCGTCTTGTAGGCGTCCTTTGGCCCGTATTGTGCAGACCATGTCGCGTCTGATCCGATCCATTCTCAGAGGAGCTCTCAGCGGAGCCGTGGGCACCCTGTGCATGGATCTGCTGTGGTACCGGAGATTCCGGGCCGGCGGGGGATCCCAGCCCTTCACACCTTGGGAGACCTCAGAGGGCCTTGCGGGCTACGAGAATGCCCCGGCCCCGGCCAGAACCGCCAAGGTCATGGCCGGCATGGCTGGCATCGACCTCCCCGACTCATCTGCCCGTGCCGCCAACAATGCTGTCCATTGGGTGACCGGGGTTGCCTGGGGGAAGATGCATGGAGCCAGCGCTCAAGTGCTGGGCACGTCCAATCCCGTGCTGGGTTTGGTGACTGCGGTGACCGCATGGGCGACGAGCTATGTCGTGCTGCCCAAGCTTGGTGTCTACAAGCCGATGAGCGAATACGACCGAGATGTCCTGAAGCAGGACCTAACCGCCCATCTCGTCTTCGGCGCCGGCCTCGGACTGACGTATCGCCTGCTGTCGCCACGTCGCTAGGGGGAGTCCCCCGTATCTGCCCGCTCAGGTGGTATGACTGGCCGGGAGTCGCCTTGCATGCATCATGAACACGAGAGTGTCTTGGGCCGGGCCGACGAAAGCGCCGACAGCCGAATCAGCAATTCCTGATACCCGTCGTCGGCCATCGTCGTAATGAGCGCTGTTTGGAGGGATGCCACGTTCTCATCGTCGGAGAGCCAAGGGACCTTGCCCATGGTCTCACCCATCTCGAGGTCCCAGATGAGCGGTATCGCGGTCAGCTCGCCCACATCGCTGGATGTTGGCGGCGAACTCCGTCGCGTCCTGGTTCATCCCACGAGTAATCACGATCGAACGGTTGAGGCCGACGCCGATGTCTCCTCCTTCCGGGCGATGGGCTCGAAACCCACTCGGGACTTGTCCAACGAGGCCGGTCGACAGCTGGCGTCCCGGGATCATCGTCGTCTCGCGGCCGGTACCGTTCCGCTGTGACCTCGCTGCTAACCGGGACAGTCACTTTCCTCTTCACCGATATCGAGGGTTCGACGGCCATCCTCAACCGTCTTGGTCCGGACGCGTTCTCGAGTGTTCTCGACCATCACAACCGTCTTCTCCGCGAACAGTTCGCTCGTGGCGTGGAGGTGAGCACCGAAGGGGATTCCTTCTTCTATGTGTTCGCGTCCGCGCCCGACGCCCTCGCGGCGGTCCTGGCCGGGCAGCGTGCCCTGGTCGGTCACGATTGGCCGGATGGGGGCAACATCCGGGTTCGGATGGGTCTGCATACCGGGGAGGGCACTCTCGGTGGCGACAACTACGTTGGCATCGACGTCAACAAGGCGTCCCGGATCGCCGATGCTGCCCACGGCGGGCAGATACTGGTTTCCTCGGTCACCAGGATGCTGGGCGGCTCTTTTGGCGAGGTTGGGTTCCGTGACCTCGGTGATCACCGCTTCAAAGGGATCCCCGACGCAGAGAAGGTCTACCAACTGGTCGTGCCCGACCTCACCTCGGACTTTCCCCCTATCAGGTCGTTGGAGTTGAGGCCAAACAACCTGCCCGCCCCGCCGTCGGGGTTCGTCGGGCGAGAACGTGAGACGGCCGAACTGTCCGGCTTGCTCGAGAACTCCCGTTTGGTGACCGTCACCGGGCCCGGCGGTGCCGGCAAGTCACGCCTCGCCCTCCACGTCGCCACCCAGATCCAGGACCGCTTCGCCGGCGGTGTCTTCTATGTGACGCTCGACGGAATCGGGGAGGCCGACCTCGTCCTGCCCACGATCGCCTCGGCATGCTCAGTGATCGAAGAAGAAGGCCGTCCAACCATCGACGCGGTGGCGGATCGGCTCGACCAGCAGGGCTCTCTCCTCGTGCTCGACACGTTCGAACATGTTCTTGGAGCTGCTCCCCGGATCGGGGAGCTGTTGAGCAAAGCCCCTTCTTTGCGAACCCTCGTCACCAGTCAGGCCCTACTTCGGGTCCGGGGGGAGAAGGCCTACCCACTTCCCCCTCTCGACCAGGAGGAGGCAGTGGAGTTGTTCGTTGCCAGGGTTCGGGACACCGATTCTGGCTTTGCGTTGGACGAGGCGAGCCGTGCCCAGGTCGAGACCCTCGTGCGTCGGCTCGACTGCTACCCCCTCGCATTGGAGCTGGCGGCGGCAAGGGTCCGACTCTTCGGCCTTTCCGATCTGGTGGAGAGAATCTCACAGCACCTCGCCTCGGGTGCGTCGGCTCTCGTCGGGACCCCGGAGAGACAGCGCACGCTGCTGGCGGCGATCCGTTGGAGTTACGACCTGTTGACACCCGAGGAGCAACGTGCCCTGGCCGAGCTGTCCGTGTTCGAAAGCCCTTTCGTGTTGGAGGCCGCCGAGGCAATCCTCTCATCCGGCGACAAGATCGAGCTGGTCGCCTCCCTCTTCGACAAGAGCTTGCTGCAACGGCACATCTCCAAGGGCGAGGTTCGGTTCAACATGCTCGACTCCATTCGTCTGTTCGGCCTGGAGCGGCTGGCTGAAATGGGGGCCGAGGCCGATACCCGTAGCCGTCACGGCGCCTACTACGCAGAACTGGGCGAGACCGCGCTGGCTTCCCTCGAGGGACCGGGACAGGACGTATTGCTGGACCGGCTCTCGGAGGAGTTCGACGAGCTCCGAGCCGTGGTTCGTAACAGTCTGGAGACCGGCGACCCGGATGATGCCCTGACCGCGGTCGGCGGAGCGTGGCGCTTCTACCATCGGCGCGGGCACCTCCTCGAAGGCGTCGAAGATCTGCGGCAGTTGTTGGCCGTTCCGGCCAACCCCGGGCGTCCTCGGGCCGTGGGTCTCAACGGTCTCGCGGCTCTCATCTACTGGCAAGGACGATTCGAGGAGGCCGCATCCGCCTACCACCAACTGATGGCGTTGGCTCAGGAACTTGGGGAGAGGATCCTCGAGGCCGAGGCCCTGTCTTCGCTCGGCTTCACATACGCCCATCTCGGCCGTTACGACGAGCAGCTCGTCGCGGCGGCGGAGGCCAGGAGGATCTTCGAGGATATGGGCGAGGTCGCGAGGGCAAGGCGGGCAACCACGGCGCATGCTTTCTCGGTCTGGGTTTCAGGCGACCTGGAACTGGCGGAGCGGCTGTGGGCCGAAGCCGAGCAGATGTTCGTCGAAGTCGGGGATCGTGCCGAGCTGCTGCAAACTCGCGTCGCGCAAGCCGTGCTGGCCCATCAATTGGGCAGGACGACAGAAGCGCTCGACGATTTCGGGCCCATCCTCCAGGGGCAGATGGATCTGGGAGATGTCACCGGCTCGATCATGACTCTCGAATTCATGGCTCCGGTCCTGGCCACGGTCGACCCGGCCCGCGCCGTGATTCTGGAGGCTGCCGGCGCCAGGCTCAGGACAGAATTGGGAGGGGGGATCACCCCTGACCAAGTGGGCGTTCCCGCCGCGACCGAGACGGCACGGGAGAGTCTGGATGAACCGGAGATTGAGCGGCTGAGGCGTGAGAGTGAGGACCTGAGCCTCGAAGAGGCCGTTGCCCTTGCCCTCGGAATTTCACACGGCGCGTCACCGGACCCAGCACTGCGCGCGGGGCTTGGAAACTCCTGACCTGGCCGACCCGTGGGCCTGGTCGGTGTTTCGCTCTAGGCGGCGGAGGCGAGGAGCAGGATCATGGCGATGATCCCGACGTTGACCGTGGTCCAACCGACGGCCCACAACAACGCCTGACGGTCCACTCCCCGGCTCTCGATTCGGTGTTCGTGTCGGGCCATCCGGCAGCCACCTCTTTCTCTTGAGGTACTTTCGGAAGAGACGGGGAATGCTGAGTAGGTCGCTGTAATCATCGTGCGAACCTGGGGCGGCGGCGAGTCTCAGGCTCATCCCCACACATTGTCTCCGCGCACGTGCAGGCCTCGACTTATCCAGGTTTGACGCAAGTCGTCGCATACTGGTGTGGTGGAAGACAACATATCGCTACCAGAAGCGGAGGCACTCGCGGCGACGATCATCAAGAACGCCAGGGCCGACGAACACGTCGCGTTGCTGGCTATCGATGCCGACCCGCGCACGGCTGAGCTGCTCGACCTGCTCCCGGAGGGGGAAGCCCGGCAGGCCGAAGCCCACTTGAGGGACACCCGGATCTGGCGGGCCAACGCCAACGAGAAGGCACGGAGGAAGTTCATGGCGGCCAGCAAGGCTCTCGACGAGCTCGATGTAACGCTGGCCCGTGGGATCCTGAGGAAGATCGACGCCGGTGTGTTGAACCCGCCCGAACTGGAGCGTTACGACGAACTGCTGCTGGCGGTGGAGGCACGCACCGTCGAGCTGGAAGACATCGAAAAGGGCCTGCCGCCACTCCGAACCGACGCCAAGCACGACCGGCGAAAGAAGCACTGGAGACGCTGAACCAGGCTCTGGTCGTCCTAGCTGGCCTGCTGCTGTTCTCCGAACGGGTCGATGGCGTCGGGGCCGACGCTCCAGACCCAGGCCCCGAAGGGCTCTGCCTTTCCCTTCAGGGTCAGCGACCTGGGCTCGAATGACGATGGGTCGACACCGGTCTGATCGATCACTGCCTGGCTGACCACCACTTCGCCGGCTGCGGCCGCCGAACTGAGTCGAGCCGTCGTGTTGGCGGTGTCGCCGACGACGGTGAAGTCTCGAGACCCGGGCTCACCCACCACTCCAACGTATGCCTCACCCGTGTGAACACCCACCCCGGCGGGGAAGCCGTCGCCACTCTCCACCGAATTAGAGATGTCCCGAGCCACTCTGATGCCGGCCCTGAGGGCGCGCCGGGCATGCTCGGAGCCCACGAAAGCCGGGATCCACATGGCCATCACGCCATCGCCCGCCATGTGGTCGATGACACCCTGTTCGGAGTCGACATCTCCGCTCACCACCGAGAGGTAGCGGTTCAACCCCTGGCTGAACTCTCGAGGGTTCATCTTCTCGGCCATCGCCGTCGAGCCGCGCACGTCCACATACAACAACGAGACGGACACTTCGGCTCCACCACTGTGCCTCTCCAGGTCCCTGACGCAGAATCGGCAGATCTGTTGGTTCAGCGCCCAGCGTCGGAACCCCAACACCCGGAGCACGGGGGCGAATGGACCGCTGAAAGGAGCCTGGCAAAGCTTGCAGCGCGGAGGGGACGGCAGCTTCCTGAAGGCTCGCTGGATGACAGGGAGGTTGGCGTCTGTCCCGCCGAGTAGATCGCTCCAGTACTCGGACCGCTCTGCATGATGATGGGTGTCGGCGTTTCGGTCTTGATTCGTCACGACGTCATCCGAGGATATTCGCTCCATCTCCCAGGAGCCCCGTCGAACACCACGACTCAGGTCTGCTCGATGAGACGTCTGGCCAGCGTTCCCAGCATGCCCATGGCGACGACGGGACGTTCTTCCAACACGGACAGCAAGTCGGCGCGGGACAGCACCAGACCGACGACACCGTCACGGCCGGCGTGGACGTCGGCGGATCTCGGTTCGTCGGACAGGAGGGAGAGCTCGCCGACGGGCTCACCGGCACCGTATTTCTGGACAATCCTCCTGTCACCCCCGCTTCCCACAGTCACCACGACTTCGCCGCGCACGATCAACAGCATCTCGTCACCAGCCTCGCCACTGGTGTAGATGCGGGCTTCGGGCTCGAATACCCTCTCCTCTGCGGCATTGGCGATCAGGTCGAGGTCCTCGGGGTCCAACTCGGAGAACATTCGCACCCGCTGCAGCACGAGGATTCGGTCCATCGGATCGAGAATCGAATGCGGGTCGATCGGGCGCATGTCGGACAAGCTTGCCACGTCACCCGATCGCTCTTCCTCGATCCGGAGCGCCAACGATCGAATCCAGGGGTCGAAGTCGGTCACGAGTTCGCCGAGCCTGTCTTGGTTGTCCGACCGCGATCGTGCGTCACGCTCCAGGAGAGGCAGCAGGACACGGGTGACCGGTCTCGCCCCCAAAGTCTCCAACGCCTCGAGGGCCTGGGCCCTGACCTCGGTGTCCCCGGAGTGAATTCCGCGAGTGACGACAGGCATCACCGTGCCGGATCGACTGGTGGTCATCGCCCGGATGACCCAGTCGATCAGCCGCCTACTGCGCATTCGGAGCACCCGGACGAGATAGGAGGTCGTCTCCGAAGGTGGTAGCTCTTCGAGGGCGTCTGCATGAGTGGTGAGGAATGCTGCCCGGTTGGCCTCTCGCTCCGCCCAGACCAGGAATCGCTCGTCTGGCGTCTCCAGAGGGGTGATCGCTCTAAGGGCCACCTCAGAGGCCATGACCGAACCGCCCTCCAACACCGCCTGCAGCTCCATCCGCCCGTCTGGCGTGGCGGCGAGCGCGGCGGCGGCCGTCGAACGGACACGGGGAGAGCGATCGTCGAGGAGTGGCGTGAGTAGAGCCGGATCAGCATGGGAGGCGGCCACCCCGCGGACTGCGGCGACCCTGACCGAGCCGCTTCCGCTGGACAGGAACGGGAAAGGGTCCACCGTCACATCGAGGCCGGGCCGGGCAGTCTCATTCAACGCGGCGGCGACGGCCGCCGGGTCACTCTCCGCGAGTAGTGAGTCGATCACCAACTGGCCTTCGGCTCCACCGGCGAGCACGGCGGCTGCCGCCCGCACCCTCGGATCCGGATCACGAAGCGCCGCTCGGGCGATCGACGTATGGGGGTCGCCAGGGTTCTGCTGGAGGTAACCGAGGACGTGCAGGCGGATCTCAGGTACTTCGTCCGTCAGGGCGATTGAGGCGTGTTGGGAGATGCGACCCGGGTCGATGCTGCACATGCTGTCGAAGGCGGCCACCCGCACACGAGGGTTGGCGTCGTCCAGCATCGGCTCGACGTCCCCGGCGCTCGAGTGGCCCCTGAGAGTCGAGAGCCAGGAGATGGCGAGCGCCCGGGCCTCCGGGCGGGTGTCGGCCAGGTGGTCGGTGAGAACCCTGACCAAGTCGGCGTCAGTGGGGGTGATCAGGCCCTCGTGAGCGACATCGAACATGTCCGCCGTGCCCGTCCTCACCGTCGTCACCAGCGCGTTCACATATGCGGTGCGGATGCGGAAGACCGCGAAGAGAGCAATGAGCGCGATGACGAGCCCGACCACGAACAAAACCGAACGCGAAGTCGTGGCCGTTGAAAGAAGGACCGCCCCCCCGAGGATGGTGCCGATCTGTCCGGGGACCGCAGTCATGAAGGCGACTGTCTGCGATCGTCGACGTCCCGGCACGACATTGAAGAGGGCGGTGAAGGCTGTGCCGCCTATGGCATTGACGCTCACCCACTGCAGCCCGCGGACGATCACCGCGGAGGAGAGAGTGAACACGAAGAGCCAGCCGGCGAACCCGCCGACGTATATCAAGGGCACCAAGAGGAGGGAGGCGACGATGCCCAGGCGGGCGAAGAGGCGGTTTGTCAGGAACAGAGATACCGCGAACGTGGCCGCGGTGGCTATCGAGGCGAATACACCCAGGAACGCCGCAGTCCCGGTCTCGCTGCTGAACGACACAGCCACCTGCTCGTTGAATGAGAAGTAGACCAGATAGAAGAGACAGGACATCGCGGCTGCCACCAAGGCGCCGAGGCGGAGCATGCGGCTGGAACGGACGTCCTTCACCAGAGCGAGCATGCGTTGGCCGGCCGAAGCTCTTTCGGGCTCCTCATCAGGTTCGAAGAAGCGGCTGACCCCTGAGAGCAGCCAGAGACCGGCGAGCAGAAGCCCCGACTGGACCAGTAGCAGGTTCGCCGTGCCCACCAGACTCGCCAAGGTTCCCGTCATGAGATTGCCGAGGACCCCGCCTGCGATCCCTGCGGTGGCAAAGATCGGAAACAGTCTCTTCGCCTGTCTGGTCGTCGCCGCCGCTCCGGCCGCATTCCACATGGCCGTGAACGTCAGCATGATGATCACCTGAGTCGAGACCCAGACCAGGGGATAGGCCAGACTCCAGCCGGCCACGACGGTGACCCACCCCAGCAGAGCCCAGGCGGCGCAGGCCAGCATGAGTCGCCGAAGCCAGCGGGCGGTGTCCATGGCGGCCAGCCCCGCACCGTGCCCGATGATGAAGATCATCACCGCAGGCCCGGAAACGAGGATCATCAGCGGGAGCTTGTCCACGCCGAAGCGTTGGAGGAACAGGGCGTCGGCTGCGTTGGCCGACACACCATGGCTGGCCTGGACGACGGCGAAGAAGGCAGACATCCAAGCAACCGCCCGAGTCTCTTCGGGGCGGACGCCGAGGACTCTCCTCAGAACCGGCATCGGCCGGTTCTACCACCACCGACCCTCACCTGGCGGGCTCATCTCTCAACGAGCGAGTCATCGGGCGTTCTCGATTCGAGATGTCGGCCACTCGTTGGATGGCCGGGCTGAGTGCCTAGATGTCTGCCCGCCTCGAGCGGATGATCGACCACACGACCACGAAAATCGCCACGGCCGCCACCTGCGCCAGGATGATCATCAGAGTCCGCTTCCGAGTGGACTCCTCCTCGAGCTCAAACGTCTCTCGAACGTGCTCGGCCTCGGGGAGACCGATCGTCGACTCGGCTACGTCTTGCATCACTACCTCCAGAGAGTGCTGACCGTCTCCAAATGTGCCCGACGGGCCAGTCCCCTTGAAGAGGACAAGGTCACAACTCTCGGACGCAGGGGCCCGGCTCGTCCCTCGCCCACGTCGATGCTCCGGCGGCGCGGCGGGCCGCCGGATATTCTCAGACCCGACAGAGCACGGGTCGGTCCGGAGACAGTGAGTGGTTGGAGCGCGGATATACGACTTGATGTATCGGGTCTGGGCGCCGTGGGACTCGGTCGGGGTGCGCAGGGACCTGGAGGCTGTTCTCGAGTCGGGGGTCGTCGATGCGAAACGGTTTCCACGCTCGATCGACCTCGGCTGTGGAACCGGGGCCAACGTGGTCTACCTCGCCCAGCAGGGCTTCGACGCTCATGGCGTGGACTTCTCCAACGTTGCGATCCGCAAGGCGAGAGAGCGGGCAGAACACGCGGGCGTATCTGCGAATTTCGTGGTTGCGGACCTGACCTTGGAGGAGATCCCGGGGATCGAGGGTCACTTCGACGTCCTCGTCGATTTTGGGACTTTGGACGATCTTCGCGGTGATGCACGCCAGGCCATGGCCCAAACGATCACCAGGCTGTCGAGACCAGGGTCGAAGTTCTTCGAGTACTGCTTCTACGGGGTCACCGAAGACCTACCCAGGATCAGCTTCAGTGGCACCTCTCGAATGTCACACATAGCACCTGGGGAGCTGGAGGCACTCTTCGGGGCGAACTGGGAGGTGGAGCCGGTGTCCGAGTATGCGAAATGGAGAATCGCGACCTTTCTGTTGACGCGCAAAGGGTGATGGCCCCACAGGCGCGGCCACGCGGCGTCGTGTCACTCCTGGGATACTCCGCTCAGATGGAGAAGAACCGTCTCGAGGCATTCAGTGATGCCGTGCTCGCCATCATCATCACGATCATGGTCCTGGAGCTGAGGGCCCCTGTCGGAGAGCACCTGTCGTCGCTTCGCGGGCTCGGACCGATATTCCTCGCATATATCTTGAGCTTCGTCTTCCTGGCGATCTACTGGAACAACCACCATCACATGCTGGCTGCGGCGCGTCGGGTGAACGGAGCGGTCCTCTGGGCAAACATGCACCTTCTGTTCTGGCTGTCGCTGACACCGTTCGTGACCAGTTGGATGGGAGAGACCGAGTTCGCACCTGTGCCCACAGCGGCGTACGGCCTGCTGCTCCTCCTGGCGGCGATCGCCTACTACATCCTCCAGGGCCGGATCCTCGCCTTGGAAGGCCCGGGGTCTGTGCTCTCCCGCGCCGTTGGCTCCGACTGGAAGGGGAAGGTTTCGCCGGTGATCTACGCCGTGGCCATCCCGTGTGCCTTCTTGCATCAGGCGATAGCGGGAGCGCTCTACGTCATCGTCGCCTTGATCTGGCTCATCCCGGACAAGCGCATCGAGCGGGCCCTGGCCGAAACCGAGAGGCTTCCCGGAGACGTCTGACGAGCCAGCCATGGCCGTATTACCGCCCGGACGTGTCACCGGGCACATCGGTGACGGCAATTCGACGCA
The DNA here is from genome assembly GCA_049692815.1 of Acidimicrobiia bacterium. Lineage (GTDB taxonomy): Bacteria > Actinomycetota > Acidimicrobiia > Spongiisociales > ZC4RG35 > JANQRA01. The sequence goes on along the minus strand of JBAVPF010000125.1, from coordinate 989 downwards.
CACGACACCGCCAAGACGCGTAGGTTCGCCCCGGACACCCCTTCCTCATGAGCTCTCCCGATCCCAGCCGGTCTCAAACGGGCGCACCACGGCGACGCAGCGAAAGCGACGGCGTTCCGTGGCTGTTGCGTCCCATCGTCGATTTCGTCGCAAGAATCGACGCGCGTCTGGAGACGAAGCTCCTCGGTGGATTCCTCGCGATCTCCGTCCTCATGCTCGTCCTCGGCCTGGTGAGCCTGTTCGTCGTGTATCGCATGGACAGCCAGGTCGATCGGATGACCACGCTGGTCGCGCAGCGGGATCGAGCCCAGGAGATGCTGTACAGCATCACAGCCCAATCCCACTACAGGACCATGGCCCTGCTCACGGAGGATCCGGTGTGGACCGACAAGGTCGCCACCGCCAAGGAGACGTTCACGACACTTCTCGCCGAGACCGAGGCAAACGCCCTTTCCGATCACAGGGGCCTCTTCGATGATCTTCGCGCCATTGACGAGCGGTACGCGGCCGCCGGCCAGCGGGTCGAGGCACTCCAGGCCCAGGGCGACATCGAGGGCGCATTGGACGCCCATATCCAGTCCGAGCACGAGATCAGCCACGAGTTGGAAGATCTGCTGAAGGATTTCATAGACGAGACCGAGGCCGAGGCGGCCACAGAGGTCGATGGGTTCAGTGGATTCCGCGGTTTCCTGACGGTGGCTCTCGCCATCTTCTCGGCCATGAGCCTGGTCGGGGCAGTCGCGGTCGGCGCCATAATCTCGTGGACCGTCATCGTTCCCGTCAGGAAGATCGACGGTGCACTCGACACTCTCGCCGGTGGCGATTTCACCGCCAGGATCGAGGTGCCCAACCGTGACGAGTTCGGGAGCCTCTCGGAAAACGTGAACCGGGCAAGCGAGCAGCTGGAGGTCTTGTACGGGCGTCTCGAGACCGTGAACCGGGATCTACAGGCCAAAGTCGACGAGCAGGTGGCGATGCTGGAGCGGACC
>JBAVPF010000124.1:0-7780 GCA_049692815.1 Acidimicrobiia bacterium | reverse complement strand
CTGAGGATTCCACGGTGGCCCCTTCAGGTCACGGACCCCGCCCTAGTTACACCACTCCATGGGACGTGAACCAATTCGCGTGTAGCGACCCACGTCCTGAGGCGTCCCTTTCCTAATGCACGGAACGCCATATATGGCGTCCCATGGGCTTGGAAGGCGATATGCCGGGCTCAGCCTCCGGAGAGGATGCGTTGGGCTTCCTTGAAGTGGGCGAGTCCTTCGATCTGGCGGACTGACCGTGCGCTTCGATTGAACCGCTCACCAATGGTGTCGTGTGAGTGTCCCTCGGCGCGCAGGTCTAGGACGCGACGCTCCACCGGTCTCAGGTCCCTCTCCCGGCTCGATCCTGTGCGAGGTATGGCCGTCCATTCCAGCATCCGCTCCACATGGGCGGGGCTGCGCTTGACCCGGTCCGCGATCTCGTCGACCGCCATCCCCTGATCCCTCATGTCGAGGAGCCGACGCTCGATGGGCCGAAGATGCTCGCGTTTCACATCACCCAACCTAGCGGGTCCCCGACTGAACCGTTCTGGGTCGATTATCAGAAGGTCGGTAGAGGAAGATCGACACAAAACGGAAAGGAGTCGTTTCTCAATGCATGGAACGCCATATGTGGCGTTCCATGCATTAGGAAGGAGATTGTGCGGCTACTGCCAGTAGTCGAGACTCAATACGCTGTCACTTGCTCGGAGGGGTGTCCGAGTGGTCTAAGGAGACGGTCTTGAAAACCGTTGGGCCCGATTGGGTCTCGTGGGTTCGAATCCCACCCCCTCCGCGGCTGCCCGATGAAATCGGGCAGCTTGGAGTTTGCTGCGCAAACTCCATTCCCGGTACCGAGTACCAAGTACCAAGTACCGAGTACCAAGTACCAAGTACTCAGTACTGGCCAATGCCAATACTCTGTACCGGACAACGGAGAGGTGGCCGAGTGGTCGAAGGCGCTCGCCTGCTAAGCGAGTAAGGGGTGATAAGCCTCTTCGAGGGTTCAAATCCCTCCCTCTCCGCCCTCCCTTCCGGGTTTTCCCATGAAATCGACATCTGTGTAGCGTCCGCAGCCGATGGCCGAAGTGGTAGCTGCGCCCGGCCGACACACCGCGGTCGACCCCAGGGTCGAATCGAAGCTGACGGCCGCCGGTCGGCTCATGCGATGGATCGCCTTCGGCTACGCGGTGGTCGTCCTTCTCGGCATCTCGATTCCCCCGTTGCGTGATGTCCCTCCGGGACCGTCGGTAGTCCGTGACATACCGGCCGCCTCGGCGGTCTCGCTGGCGGTCCTCACCCTCGGCGCCCTGCTCGCCGGTGAGGTGACGCACACGATCGGCTCCAACGTCTTCTGGCGCCGCACCGGCGTGGCCCTTGCGGCCGGTGCAGCCGCGTTCGGCGTTCTCATCATCTTCGTGTTCTTCTCCAACCGCACCGACATCTGGGGCGATCGGCTGGAGAGCCCGGCGTTCAGCGTCGGAGTCGTCCTGCTGGTGCTGGGTGTCGCCGTCCCGCTGAGTGTCAGCGCGATCGAAGGCCGCGTTATCGCAGGGCAGGTCGGCGCTCTCCTCGTCTTCTCGCTGGCTGCCGTGATCTACCTGGGCTACGCCTACGGCGACCCGTCGGTGGGTCGTCTCTTCCTCGCCCCGGAGATCTCCTTCCAGTCCTCCCTGGTAGCCGTGCTCGCCGCCGTCGGCGTCCTACTGATGCGCCCGGCGCGGGGGCTGCTGTCGACCGCATCGAGCCCAGGCTCAGGGGGAAGGCTGCTGAGGTGGTTCGGCCCCGTGGTTCTGTTCATGCCGGCTCTCCTCCTCCTCATCACCGAGATCGTCCCGCTCACGGAAAGGGTCGACGTGCTCGCGTTCGTCTCCGTAGGTCTCGGGCTCTTCCTCCTCATCCTCCTTTCGTTCTTCGTCAGGGCGTTGGACAACACCGCCATCGAGGCGGCGACCCTGGCCGCCCAGGCCGAGCGTGCCCGGACGGGTCTGGAGCAGGAGGCCCCCGTCGTCAGTGGCATGGCCGACCTCTTCCACATAGCCGATGTCGGTGACATCGAAGGCTGGGAGGTTGCCACCAGGTTCAGACCGGGTCGGGGGACCGTCGCCGGTGACTCCAGTGCGGTGTTTTCCCTGCCCGACGGTGCTCTGGGTGCGGTGATGGTCGATCTGACCGGGCACGGGGCGGATCCAGCCATCTGGGCGATCCGAGTCCGCGATCTCCTTCTTCAGACATTGATGGTCGGCCGGTCGCCGATGGATGCGATGGGCCTGGTGGAATGGTCTGTCCCCGACGACGTGCTCGCTTCGGCCATCGTGGTGCGCATCGACCCCGAATCCGGTCTGGTCAGGCTGTGCTCGGCCGGTCATCCCCCGGCCATCGTGGTCAAGGAGCAGGAGGCGGCTCTCAAGGAGCCGACCGGGCCGCTCCTCTATCTGAGGCACTCGATGCTATATGAGGAGCACGAGTTCGCCCTGGCCGCGGGCAACTCGCTCGTCCTCTTCTCCGACGGGGTGGCCGACGTGCAGATCACGAGGAACGAGTTGACGGAGCCTGAGTCTCTCGCCGCCCTCCTGGCGGCGGAATCGGGACCGGCCATCCGCACCGCCGACATGGTCCTCGGGTTCGCCGACCCGGACAAGACGGACGATCAGACGGTCATGGTCATCAGACGATCTCCCTGAGTTTGGGTCGGGAGGGGTCCGGGTACGAACGCCGGGTGAGGCTCGGACTGCCCCGAATGCCGTCGGCCGGGCGCCTAGTACGATCCGTTCGGATGAGGGGATTGAAGATCCACAACCGCGAGCTTTCCGATGAGTGGGTGTCGATAGAGGTCGAAGGCGAAGTCGATCTGGCCACGGTCAAGGACCTGGAGCTGGCCATCGAGTCGGCTCACGACGATCGAACGGGGGGCGTCGTCGTCGACCTGACCGGATCCTCGTTCATGGATTCGACGGGCTTGAAAGCCCTCGTCATGGCGCACCGGAGGTTCACCGCGGAGGGCCGCTCCTTCGCCATCGCCGTGAGCGGGGGACCTGTGTCACGTCTGCTCGACCTGAGCGGGGTGAACACGACCATCCAGACGGTCGCCAGCATCGAAGAGTTGACAGGGTCCGGCTGATCTCAGACGTCGTTGCGGCGCAGCTCGGCCCAGACCGTGAAGCGGTCGCCCGGTTCCATCCCCCACGAATCGGCCAGGTTGTCGACGATAGAGAGCCCGAGACCGTCCCCACGCGGGGCGTCCGGGGTGAATCCGGGGCCGTCGTCGCTGACCTCGATCCTGATCCTCCCGTCCATCGCCCGCACCCGTACGTCGATGTCGCACGTCTTGGCATGACGGACGCTGTTGCTGACCAACTCGGAGACGAGCAGGAGCACGTCGTCACAGCGCGGCCCGAGGGAGCTCCTCATCGAAGAGATGTGGGAACGGGAGACCGCAGGAGCATTGGCATTGGACTCGACCTGCAGAGTCACTTCTCTCATCACGCTTTTCGCCCGTTGGATCGATACCCTGCTCGGGCAGACACTAAACCGGCGCCGGTCTCCTACCCGGTGTCACGAGCGATGGTCTTGCGGAGCGTTCCCAACGCTCGGGACAGCAGACGTGAGACGTGCATCTGCGATATGCCCACCTCGTCGGCGATCTCCGATTGCGTCATGTCCTCGGTGAATCTGAGGTGGAGAATCCTCCGCTGCCGCTCAGGAAGCGTGCGGATCGCCTCTTCGACGAGGAGACGATCGTCGGCCAGCAACAGAGCCAGATCCTCCTGTTCCAGGATGTCACCGATGCTGGCCCCTGTGGTCTCGTCGGGGAGGTCGATCGAGCTGGACGTGTAGGCGGTGCGGGCTCCCATCGCCTCGGCCACCTCGTCTTCGCTGATGTCCACCATCGCAGCCACCTCGGCCGCCTCCGGAGGCCGGTTGAGGCTCTGCGTCAACTCTTCGGATGCGCGGGCGACCTCGAGGCTTCTCTCCTGGAGTGCCCTCGGCACCCGGACGGACCAGCCACCGTCACGGAGGAGGCGCTTCAGCTCACCCGAGATGGTTGCCGCCGCGTATGGGCGCAGCGCCCCGATCGATCCGTCGTAGCGCTGGATCGCCTTGAGGAGGGCCATGTTGGCCACCTGGAGCAGGTCGTCGTCGTCCACTCCCTTGCCCCGGTAGCGCCGGGCGATCGACGCGGCGAGGTCGCCGTGTCTCCGGATCAACTCATCGGAGCATGCGGCCGGGTCCTCGTCCATGCGGTCGAAGAGCTCCTCGTCGGTCAGGTCTGCGGACAGGGCAGTCGTGCCTGGTGTCCGCAAGACGAACCAAATGGTCAGGGTGTCGTCATCGTGGATGTGCCCCCAACTCCTGCTGAGACGGTCGAGGAGCAGCAGGCCCACGCCCCTTTCCTCGAGATCGACCGGGTCGGCATGGTCATGGGACACCGACACCACCAGGCCACGGTCCTTCTCCTGGTCGACGGTGACGGTTATCTCTGCGGCCTGGGGAGAGTGCCGGATGGCGTTGCCGATCAACTCGGTGACGAGCAGGTCGGCTTCAGAATGCCTCATCGAGTCGACCCGGGCCTGCTCCCGTACGAATGCACGGGCGACGGCTGCCGATCCGGGCTTGGCATCGAGTGTCAGCACGGCTGGTGCAGGCATCCCGGGAATCCTATGTCCGCGGCCGGGCTAGACGGCCGGCACCGCTCGCGCGCTTGCTCCGGCTCGGCGACAGGTCTTCGGTTTGACCGGGTCCCGGCCTACGATGGCTTTTGGGGTCGGGGGACCGGGAGAGCAGCGTTTGGTTTGACTGTTGGTGGGTAAACACCGATAAGTCCGACGGAGAGCGACCAGCACACCCAACAGAATCGATGAGAGCCCAAGCCCTGTGACACTCGCAGCCGTTGTCGCCCCACTCGCCGTGTACGCGATCCTCTTCCAGACCGCGCTCTACGTGACCCTCCCCATGCGCTTGCGTACCCGGGTCGCTCCGTGGGTCACCGGTGTGGTAGGGGCCGCGATGACCCTCGTAGCGGGAGGCCTCTTCGGGTTCCACCGCATCGGCCTGGTTGGCGGCAACGCATGGGTTGCCATCGCCTGGGGAGCCGCCACCGTTGCGGTGACGACCATCGCAAGCCTGTCGATCCTGCGAAGGCCGGACGGGCTGGAGCTGTTTGCCGACCCCCGTCTCGGCGCACTGAGCGATCGTGAGTATGCCGTTCAGGTTCTGGTCAGGATCCCGGTCTTCACGGCACTGATCGAAGAGGCGTTCTTCAGAGGCGTGCTGCACGCCGCTCTCGCCGCCCTCTATCCGATCGAGGTGGCGGTCTGGCTCGGAGCGGGGCTGTTCGGGCTGTGGCACATCGGTCCCGGGCTCGATCAGGCCCAGGCCGGGCGAAAGGGCACACCCGCCGGTGTGGTGCACACTCTCGGCACGATCGTGGCCACCACGGTGGCCGGCTTGTTCTTGGTGTGGCTGCGGCTCGAGACCGGTTCCATCTGGGCTTCGGTTGGGGTTCACGCCGCCATCAACATGACGATGGCCGTGTTCGCCCGTTTCGCGTCCCGAACTTCCTGGCGGATCGCCCGCGCCCCGGCCGGAACCGGGGTTCGATAGCCGTCAACCCAGATCGGGCGGGCTGACTTCCCCGGCCTTGCCCACATCGGAGATGCTCGTGGTCACCATGGCCGTCTCCCCTCCGATATCGGCCTCGTAGACGATCTTGGTGACCAGGCCCTCGACCAACTCCACAGTGAACCCGAGCCCTGCCGCGGACCCTGCCGCCGGGCCGAGGACGCCCTTCACGACACCGCTGTCGGTGTCACCCGACTGCACGACGAGTGAAGAAGGGTCTGCCAGAGCGGTGAGCGGGGGAGCAACTGGGGGGTCGCCTTCCAGGACGATCCATGTCCCATCGGCGTCCGTTATCCATTCGCCGGCGTCGGTGTGCACGTATGACACCTGGCTGGAACCGGTGCTGATGTGGGCGGCCACCGACGTACCGTCAACCACCCCTGTGATCGTCGTCAGCGCCTGGCCACCGGCTTCGAATACCGATTCGAAGCGGTAGTTCGGGCTCGTCGACTCCAAGGACATGCCGAGGACCGCTGCCGCGTCGATGGTCGTCGTCGTGCTCGGTGCGGCCGTCGTGGTCTCCACCGGGGTCGTGGTGCTCGTGGTCGGGACCGTGATCGTCGTCGATTCCCCGGATCCTGAGCTCGGTGAGCAGGCAGAGGCCAGGACGAGGAGGACGGGGAGGGCCCATCTGAGACGGGCCCTCCCCTGGGCAGGGGGCGGGGTCATTGCTGCTGGTTGCCCTCCTCGGCGGTGGGGAGTCGGCTCAGCCGCCCACTCCGTCCCGACCGTCGCCGCGACGTGAGTCGCGGTCGCCATGCCATTTCTCGTGGTCACCCCGGGTGCGATCTCCACTGCCCCGATCGGATTTCCAGTCCCTTCCGACGGAATCCCGGTCACCGCCATCGTGGTCACGTCCCACGTCGTGGCAGTTGACCCTGTCCCGCGAGCTGAGGGTCGCCGACACCTTGACCTTGGTGGCTCCCTCGTCGTCGACGTAGGTCTTTGCCTTGAGGCTCAGGGTGGCTGTCTGATCCCCAAAGGTGAGTTTCACCTTGACCTTGGTGTAGGCCTTGTCGGCATCGTCGGACGTCTTCGTCTTCGGATCTCCAACTTCGGCCGTGACACCGCCCGGTACTGTCACCGCTCCGACGCTCATGGTCGGGGTGGTGCCGTCGAAGCTGACGTTGTAGGGGACCGTCACCAGGCCATTGCCGAAGACATCGGCCGACCAGGCGCCGTCACCGCCCACGTTCGTGGCGTCGCCGCGGACTGTCGTCTGCACGAAGCCCTTGCCCGACTTGACCACCACCTGGGTGTTGCCGTCTGCGAGGAGGAAGATCACACGGTGATCACCCTCTTTCAACACCGTGGCGGTGTCAGGGTCGAGGGCGATCGACGAGATGGCCCCCTGGTCGTCCCGGCCGATGGTGATGTTGAGCCCGGCTCCCAGCACGGGGAGTGTGGAGAGAACCTCGGTCGGTTCCGGGGTGGGGACCTCCTCGGTGGCCGCGGTGTCGGTTGTCGTGTCCGTGGTGTCGTGGGCGAGGGCGACTCCGGGGAGAGTCAGCACCATTGCCGCTGCGAGAGTCGCTATCAGGGGTTTCCTGCGTCTTGCTAGTCGCACGGTGTCCTGTTCCTTCCTACCTATCGCGGTCGTGTTCCCGCGAGCGGTCTTGGTCGTTGTCCTGACGGTGACGGTGAGTGGAGCTTCCGTCCCATCCGCCGCCGTCCCGCCAGTCCCAGCCCCTGGTTCGGTCGGTGCTCGGGTCGTCCTGTGCCCCTCTTCGAGTCACGGAGACGTCCTTGTGCTCTTGCATCTCGTCGGTCCCTTCCCATCTCGCCCTTGCCGGCCTCCCGACGTCATCGACAGGCTGTTTGGGCTCCGTCGGCGGACCGGTGACGGCCGGGGCGGGCTCATCCGACCCTTTCACCGTCTTCGTCTCGTCGACGGACGGGAGGTCCGGCCGCGGAGTTGCCTCTTGTGGCAGCTCGACGAGTGGCGGAGGAGCCGGGTAGGGGATGGGGAGAGGCACCGGGAGCATGTGTGCCGCATCGGCCACAAAGGTCTGCACCGGCCGCGGCAGGCCCCCTGCGAAGGCCACGCCGCTGGTGCTGACCAGAAGTGCCAACGCTGCGGCGACGGCTCCTGAGCGTATGGCGAGGCCCCTCCGTCTCTTACGACGGTGGCGCGCGGTGGCGGCGGCCTGCTTCACATGCCGTCTCGCCGACAGCTCCG
>JBAVPF010000123.1:0-4236 GCA_049692815.1 Acidimicrobiia bacterium | reverse complement strand
AGCACAAACAGGTCAGAATCTCCCTGATGGACCTCATGACTCGAGTCGGAACCGGACATAATGAAACTCTGCTTGCTGCTCCTGGCCTCGAGGGAGATTCCACGACGTGAAGAAGCCCACAATCAGAGACGTCGCCACCGAAGCCGGTGTTTCGGTCGCAACCGTTTCCAGAGTACTCAACGACAAGCCCGATGCCTCGGGTGAAAGCAGACGGAAAGTAGAAGACGCGGTACGCAAACTCGGATACGCGAGAAGCAGCCAGTGGGAGCAGATAACCACAGGAAAGAGCCGCGTCATCTCACTGCACTTCCCCCACGCCGAGCCGGGCGCCGGCCAGGTCTACCCAGATTTCATCACTGGGGTCACCACCGCCTGTGAGGAGCGCGACTACCGACTCCACCTGATCACCCGGCCACTCGACGACGACCGCTTGCTTGATCTATATAGATCGAGCAAGAGCGACGGCGTCATCCTGATGAAGGTCCAATTAGACGATTGGCGCGTCGACTTCCTCAGAAGCCACGAACTGGCTTTCGTGATGATCGGTCACACCGATAACAGCGAAGGAGTCAGCTACGTCGACTACGACTTCGAGGCTGCGATGCGTATGGGCCTCGAGCATCTGTTCGGTCTGGGTCACCGGAACATCGGCTATATCTCCGCCATGCCATCGAGCCGTGAACAACACGGACCAACTGCGCGATCACTCCACGGCTACCGGGCATCATGCGAACAAATGGGGATTCCGCCCATCCTCTACGAGACAGATCAGAGTCTGCGCCATGTCAGGCTGGCGACGTCGAACATGCTCAATGAGCACCCCGACATAACCGCACTGATAACGATGCGGGAGATGGTCGAGGCTGCTCTATACGGAGCGATTCAGGACAACGGTATGCACGTCCCGGATGACATATCTGTGGTGGGACTTGCCAACCCTCAGGGTCCTGAGCTGACGAGCCCGGCCTTAACAGCGCTCGACTACCCCGCGTGGTCGATGGCGTACGAGGCAGGACGCATCCTGATTGACCAATTGGAGGGCGCGGAGACGACCAGGACACAGGTTCTCAGGGAGCCGACTTTGACGGTTCGGGCAAGCACAGCTCCAGTGAGGCGGAGCCGACGCGAGAGTGGGAGTTCATAGGGAATTCCGACATCTCGGGCCACGCCATCGTCAACCACGAGACCGTGATCCTCTGTACCGAGCTCGCCCTTCTGGTCTAGAGCTCGGAAGAACTCCAAGGTCTCGGCGATGCCGTCGCTGAGGGAGGTGATAGGGGTCGAGCCGAGGATGTCCAATCCCGTATCGTCCACGTCGTCGGGAAACTGCAGGGACCGATAACTGATCGAGACCCTGTCTGCCTGTGCGCCGGCCAGCCTCCGGGTCGTCGCGAGGAAGTCGATCATTGTGGACGTGGTGCCATTCAGATTCACCAGGTGTGTCGCGTCGCGATGTGGGGTTTAGCGATGTGATCCACCACGAATCTGAGACTCGGGTGGTCGCTTGGTGACTCACTTTGTCAAGTTCCGGTACTCGGGCGACCCGCTGTCTCCGGTACCCGGACGACCCCCGGTGGGGGGTTTAGCTGGCGGCGTTGATCCGGGCGGGTTTGCCGCGGGGGTGTCCATAGCAACAACATGCGTCGGCATGATGTCGGTCGAGGAGGTTGAGCCGAACCTCGAAGTCTCGGACACGGGGCCGACCCGGAACTGTTGGCCGCGACCGAGGAGCTGGCACGTCCGGTCAGGGGTCTCAACTGGGCGCAGGGTCTTCCCGAGTAGAGCGATCCCGGTTCGGTCCCGGCGAGGCAGATGACCTGACCACCGATGTCGTATTCGCCTAGATAGGGAGCCGATACACCTCTCTGGCGCATTCTCCGAGGACCAGGTCGATGTCGTCGCCCACCAGTTTGGAGAGAATCTCAACTGTCACCTCGAACACTTCGGTGTAGTCGGCGGCGAGGGTGCAAACGGGCCAGTCGGAGCCGAACATGAGCCGATCAGGCCCGAACATCTCAACGACTGTCTCGATGTACCGGCTCAGGTCAGCGGGGCTCCACGCATTCCAGTCTGCCTCGGTGACGAGGCCGGACACTTTGCAGACGACATTGGGAAGCCCGGCGATCTCAGTCAAGAGCGAGGCCCATGGCTCGACTTCTCCAGTGGCGACGGGAGGCTTGGCGAGGTGATCCACCACGAATCGAAGTTGGGGGAGTCTCCTTGCCACACGCGTCGCCGTCGGCAGCTCACGTGTTCTCACCAGCAGGTCGTAGGTCAATCCGGCCTCGGCGACGGCGGATAGCCCGCCGATGACGTCGTCGCGGCCCAGCCACTCGGGGTCGGCCTCATCGTGGACCAGGTGGCGGATCCCAACCAGTTTGACGCCGTGACGTCCTTTGAGGATCTCGGCGATGGTCTCGGGCGCGGTGGGGGCGGTTAGGTCCACCCAACCCACCACCCCGGCGATCCAGTCAGTCGCTGCGGCCGTCTCCAGGAGAAAACGTGTCTCGTCGAGTTCCTGGCGGGCCTGGACGGCGACGGTCGCTGTCACCCCGGTTGCGTCGAGGTTCGGGGCGAGGTCGGACGGACCGTATGGCCTGTTCAACACCTCATAGGCTCCGGTCATCCACGGATAGGTGGCGAGGGACGGGTCCCAGAGATGGTGGTGCGCATCGACGATTGGAGAGCCGGCTCTGCTCATGGTGCGTCTGGAGGCGATTCCCGATCGACTGCGGCGCCGTTGCTGATGAGCAGGCCGTGATCCTCCGGCACGAGTGCTCCTCTGGACCGAAGATCGCTGAAAAAGCGGACCGTGTCGGCGATCCCTTCGTGCAGGGGTGTCACGGTTGGAGGACCTATGACGTCGAGCCCGGTCGTGTCCACATCGTCTGGAAACGGGATCGGCTCCGTCTTCGCTGTTATCCCGTCGGCCGCCTGCCCGAGGAGGTCCCTCAGCGTTTCGAGGATCTCGGAGACGGTTGCGTGGGCGCCGTTGAGGTTGAGGATACGGGCGCCTTCCGTCGACGTTCGGACGGCAGCGACAAGGGCGCGTGCCACGTCGCCGGCGTGGTGAAACAAGCTGCTGCCCCCAAAGCCAATCTCATAGCTGCAGCCCAAGACTGCGGCGAGAATCGCCTTCGTGGGTGAGCTCGTGAGCCCGCGGTCCCGACCCGGCCCGTAGACCGTCATCGGGCGGATTCCGATGCTTGACACGCCAAAGTCGTGCCAATAGGCGCGGGCGGTACCTTCATTCGCCAGCTTGTAGACGCCGTAGTGACTGGCGGGTCGCGGTGTTGCGTCCGATTCGACCCGCCCCCCCTTCTGATCGAACACCGCGACAGAGCTCGTGAAGACAACCCTCGTCACGCCGGCGCGACGGGCTGCCTCGAAGACGTTCACAGTCCCCAGCACGTTGACAGCAGCTCCACGTGGCGGGTCGGCACGACAAAACGGCAACTGGAGCGCGGCGAGATGGATGATTTCCTGGACACCGTGTTCGACGAGCAACTGCTCGATCGTCCCGAGGTCGGTGATGTCAGCAGGTACCAGCCGCATCCCGCTCATCAGATCGGGGGATGTCAGCATCGCCAAACGCCTCGTGTCCCCCGCAGGGTCCAAGGCCACGACCTGAGCCCCTGTCGCCAGGAGCTCGCGCACGGTCCAAGACCCGATGCATCCAAGCGCTCCGGTCACGAGGATGGGACCGTCCGCTGCGCTCATTCAGACATCCTCGACCAGCACCTTTCTCCATTCACTCCCGAGGGGGAAGGAGAACCTGTCAATGGTCGAGGGGTGCATCGTGATGCTCGTGCCCGGCGCCGCCGGCGCCACGTAGTGGCCGTTGCGGACGACGGCGGGGTCGACGAAGTGCTCATGGAGATGGTCGACGTATTCCGTGACGCGGCCCTCGGTCGTGGCGCTCACGGCGAGGTAGTCGAAGATCGACAGGTGCTGAACGTACTCACAGAGGCCGACGCCGCCGGCGTGAGGGCAAACCGCCACGTCGAACTTGGCAGCCATCAACTGGACGGCCAGAGCCTCGTTGATGCCACCGAGCCGGCAAGGGTCGATCTGAGCGAACCGGACCGCATCGCTTTGAAATAGCTGCTTGAACATCACTCGATTGTGGCAGTGCTCCCCGGTGGCCACTCCGATTCCCATGGGCTCGACTGCCCGGGCGATACGGGCATGGCCTAGCACGTCATCGGGGTTGGTCGGCTCTTCGATCCACAAAGG
>JBAVPF010000122.1:0-2038 GCA_049692815.1 Acidimicrobiia bacterium | reverse complement strand
GCGCGCGTCTCCCGGATCTCGATGAAGACCGCCTCCGAGTTCCAGGGCCTGCTGGTGGTGATCACGATGATCATGTTCTACGTGGGCCTTGCCGAGGCGCTGTTGTACGCGCTGATCCCCAATGAGTTCAAGGAGCTTGTTGCGTCGTTCCCGAAGGAGCTCGTGGCCATGATCGGCGGAGCCGACATGGGGACCGTGCAGGGTTTCCTCCAGGCCGAGATCTTCTCCATCACCGCTCCGATCGCCATACTCGTCGTCACGATCGTGATGGGGGCCCGGGCTCTGGCGGGCGAGGAGGAGAAGCACACCATGGGTCTTCTTCTCGGCAACCCGATCACCAGGTCTCACCTGATCGTGGAGAAGTCGATCGCGATGGTCGGATACTCGATCGTCGTGGGAGTGACCACCTTTCTTGGCACCTGGGTAGGCGTGCTCCTCGCCGGGCTCGATGTGTCGGCCATCAACCTTGCTGCGGCTTCCGCTCTGGTCACATTGATGGGCCTGGTCTTCGGCGGGCTCGCTCTCGCCATCGGCGCCGCCACCGGTCGGTCGCGGGTGGCGTCGGGAGCCTCCACGGGAGTGGCGCTGCTGGCGTACTTCATGTTCTCCTTCTTCCCGCTGTCCGCCACGTTTGCCCCATTGGCCAAGTACTCACCCTTCGACTTGTACCTGGGAAGCGACCCACTCAACAACGGCATGGCCTGGGGTGACGCGGCCATCCTCACCGGGCTGTTCGTCGTTCTGGTCGCATTGTCGATCCCCATTTGGTCGCGTAGAGACCTGCGCGGCTAGAGCCGTCTTCGGTAGCTTCGGCCTGCCAACCATGGCAAGGAGATGAGATGACGCTTGCGTCGAAGTATCAGGACACCGATCGCCTGAGGGTCCACTACGTCGAGTCGGGCCCGGCCGACGGAATCCCGGTGGTGATGATCCACGGGAATCTCGCCACCGGCAGGTTCTACGAGCACATCATGGAGGCGGCACCGGACGGATACCGGTTCGTCGCCCCGGACATGCGTGGCTTCGGTGACACCGAACAGGTGCCGATCGATGCCACCCGCGGGGTACGCGACTGGTCCGACGATGCCCGCTCTCTCGTCGGGGCACTGGGGTTGCCGGGTCCCGTTCATCTCGTGGGCTGGTCCACCGGTGGCGCCGCCATCGCCTGCTATGCCATCGACCATCCTCACGAAGTCGCCTCACTCACGTTCATCGACCCGGTCTCGCCGTACGGGTTCGGCGGCACGAAGGGCCCGGATGGGACCCCGACCTTCGATGACTTCGCCGGCTCCGGTGGTGGTACCGGCGCCCCCGAGTTCGCCGAGCGGATAGCGAACAACGATCGCTCCGACGAGTCGCAAATGTCACCTCGAAATGTCATGAACAGCTCGTACTGGTCACCGGAGCATCGGGAGCCGAAGGAGCGGGAAGACCTGCTGGTGGACGAGGTGCTCAAGTCGGTCACCGGTGAGGATGGTTATCCCGGCGACATGACACCCTCGGAGAACTGGCCGGGCATCGCTCCCGGGACCCGTGGCATCCTCAACGCGTTGTCCGGCAAGTACTGCAATTGGTCGGACATCGTTGGCATCGACACCAAGCCTCCGATCCTGTGGACTCACGGGACGGCCGACATCGTCGTCTCCGACAACTCGGCCTGGGACCTGGCCACTCTCGGTCAGATGGGCATGGTCCCCGGATGGCCGGGAGCCGAGGTGTTCCCGCCCCAGCCCATGGTCACCCAGATCAGGACGGTCCTCCAGAAGTATGGAGAGGCCGGCGGCGACGTGCAGATGGAGATGATCGACGGCGCCGGCCACGGGCCCCACTTCGACCATGCGGAGTTGTGGCGCGGGCTCTTCTTCGACTTCCTCACCGCCAACAGCTAGATCGAACAGGGCACTGGCTAGCGTCGCCGGGTGTTCACCCCGGCCGGTCTGATACTCGGCGCCATCTCGGCCTTCATCATCGGCATCTCCAAGACGGGCCTGCCCGGGAGTGCCCTCGCCGCGTTGCCCCTGATCGCCCTGGTGGTGGA
>JBAVPF010000121.1:0-2253 GCA_049692815.1 Acidimicrobiia bacterium | reverse complement strand
GCCGTGAGCTCGGACCAGGCCACCCTGCAGCACCCGGGGACGTCCACTTAGGGCTGCTTCCTTCCGGACCTGACCCGGTTCGTGGTGCCCCGCCGCGCAGGACCCGATCGTCAACGCTCCGACACCGACGCCACGGGTGGACACCCCGACGCGTCGTGACCCTCGGGCGGGGGATTTGGCCCCGCATGAAGGGGGTTTCGGGTTCAGGGCACCCCTAGCGCCCCGCCTACACGATCATCGATAAGGGTACCGAGGTCTACGGATTGGGGCGAGGCCGTGGCTGTTACCTTCACCCGATTCCATGAACGCCCACCGCTTCGGCCGCAACTTCCCCCGCCTCTTCGCCGCGGCGATCCTCCAGGAGCTCTCTTTCTCCCTCCTGGTCCATCTGCCCGGGTATCTCAGTGATCTCGGTGCCACCGAGGGGATCATCGGAGTGCTCTATGCGGCCAGCGCCGTTGTGTCCCTTCTCTTCCGACCGTGGTTGGGGAGGATCCTCGACCTGACCCGCCGGCGCACCGTCCTGCTGGTCGCCGCAGTGGTGAATATCGTGGTCATCCTGGGACTCTCCACCACGGGTGCCTGGGGCCCATACCTGTGGGTTCTGTTCCTGGTCCAGCGCACCACGCAGATCGCCCTCTTCACGACCATGCTCACCTATGGCGCCGACTCCATCCCGTTGGCACAGCGGACACAGGGCCTGGCCATCTTCGGGCTCTCCGGCCTCATCCCGATCGCCGTCGGCGGGTACGCCGGCGACGTGATCATCTCATCGGGCGGGTTCGACGGGCTGTTCCTGACCGCCGCCGCCGTGTCGACCGTGTCCTGGCTGATCGTGTGGTCGCTGCCGGTGCTTCCGGTGCGGGGCACTCAGCCGAGACGCTCGTTCTGGGCCGCCCTGGCGCAGCCGAACCTCCTCCCGCTCTGGTTCGTGACCCTGATGTTCTCGGTGGGCCTCGAATCGTTGTTCACCTTCACCCGAACATTCGTCGACGACCGTCAAGTGGGAACGGCGGGCATGTTCTTCGCTGCCTACGGGATTGCGGCAGCCACGACCCGGATTGTCGGCGGTCCCCTCTACGACCGTGTGCCCCACCGTCCCCTGGTCACCGGTTCCATCGCCGCCTACGGGCTGGGCCTCGGGTTCTTGGCGATGACCAGATCGGTTCCGCTGCTGCTTCTCGCCGCAATAACGGCGGGCACGGCGCATGGGGCGGCGTTCCCGCTCCTGTCGAGTGAGGTGGTCAACCGCGCCCGTGTCAGCGAGCGGGGATCGGCGATGGCCACCTTCACCTCCATCTTCGATATGGCGTTGCTCGCCGGTGCCCCCTCAGTCGGGTTTCTCATCGACGGCTTCGACTACCTGGTCGCCTTTCTGGCCGCCGGCATCGTCCTGGTCGCCGGTGCGGCGGTCTACGCATGGTGGGACGCTCGGATCGACCACTCAGCGCTTGTCGTCGAAGAAGTCCTCGAGTAGACGCTTCGCCTCTCCGGCGAGGACGCCTTCCACCAGCTCGACCCTGTGGTTGAGTCGCCGGTCCTGTGGGATGTTGTACAACGACCATGCCGCCCCGGCCTTGGGGTCTGCCGCCCCGTAGACGATGCGATCGAGCCGGGCCAACACCGAAGCTCCGGCGCACATGGCGCACGGCTCCAGGGTGACCACCATCGTGTGCCCGGTGAGCCTCCAATCGCCTATCTCGCGCGAGCGCGCGGAGAGGACGAGCATCTCGGCGTGGGCGGTCGGGTCGCGCAACTCCTCCCGTCTGTTGTGGTCGGCGGCGACGACGGCCCCGGTCTGGTCGATGAGGACGGCGCCGACGGGGACGTCACCGGACTCGGCCGCCTCCGCGGCGAGCCTGAGGGCTGTGTGCATATGGGTTTCGAGCGAAGTGGGCGATGACACGTTGCGCCATTATCCTGGCTGATCCCGTCGAGTCTCGCTACGCGAGTCCCGATACTCAATACTCCATACCTCACACGTCGGCGACCAGCCGGCGCCAATGGAGGGATCGCATAGTCTGGCCTAGTGCGCGGCACTGGAAATGCCGTTGGGGGTTTGCGCCCCCTCGAGGGTTCAAATCCCTCTCCCTCCGCGGCTGCCCGATGGAATCGGGCAGCTTGGAGTCTGCTGCGCAGACTCCTCACGCATACGATGCGCGGCTGCCCGATGAGATCGGGCAGCTTGGAGTCTGAGCAAGCTCAGACTCCTCACGCATACGATGCGCGGCGCGTTTCGGCAGGGCCGAAACG
>JBAVPF010000120.1:0-3463 GCA_049692815.1 Acidimicrobiia bacterium | reverse complement strand
GGCCGAGCCCGATCCCTCGTCGCCGGTGGCCCACTTTGACCACGAAGCAGTTGATCGACCAGGTTGGTGTGTCGTCGATCGGTTTGAGCAGCCGGGACCGGATGATGGTGGGGAAATCTCCGATCTGGCCGACCTGGACCCAGCCCACCGAGCGGTCTTCTAGGTATCCGAGGAGCCCGGGCGGTGGCCCTTGTTCGGTGATGTCGGCGAATCGATCGCGGTTGTCCCTACTGTCCCGATAACCCCCGTCGGGTCTCCTCCAATGCATGCAGAAGCAGCGTCTTGCCACTCCTCGCTCACCGAACACGTCCTCCATGTCGGGCAAGAGGTCGGGCGTCAGCGGGCGACAGATCAGCTCGCCGGCATCGGTTTCGACGATTGTCCGCCAGCTCACGCGCCCAGCCGCTCATCGTGCTGGCATTCCTCGGGAAAAGTGATCTCGATCACCTCGGCGACCGGGAGTCGTGGTTGGGGCGACTCGACGTCACGGGTCGCCTGATAGCGGGCCAGCGAACGTGCCCGTCTCTGGGCGTCGAGACTCTTCACCTGGTGATACTGGAACAGGAACATGGCCGATCCTCTTGCTCTTCTACATCTTCTTCCGACCCCCTCTAAGGTATTTGATATAGCGGACAGGATCGGTCCGCATAATCCTCGATATTGGAGTCAGATGGACAACGCCGAGCGGCTACTCAGACTGTTGGGTCTGCTGGAGGGACGCATCGATTGGACGGCCGTCGAGTTGGCGAATCGCCTCGGAGTGACGACCAGGACCATCCGCCGTGACGTGACCCGGCTGCGCACACTGGGATATCCGGTGGCGGCGGTCGCCGGGCCCGGCGGCGGTTATCGTCTCGGAGCCGGGGGAAAGCTCCCGCCACTGCTCCTCGACGACGACGAGGCTCTGGCGGTGGCGGTGGGGCTCCGGGTGGCCGTGTCTTCGGCGGTTGGCGGGCTGGAGGACTCGTCTCTGTCGGCGATGGCCAAGCTGGAGCACGTGTTGCCGCCGAAGCTCCGAACCCGTCTGGAGGATGTCAGCGAAGCGACCGTGTCTGTGCCCGGCTCACCCTTGCCCCGTCTCGACGAGGGGGTGCTTGCCACGGCATCGGCCGCGACCCGCTCCAGACAGCGGATGAGGTTCTCGTACGTCGATGGGAGGGGTCGCCGATCGGAGCGTCACACCGAGCCACTGCGTCTGGTCCACACCGGGCGACGCTGGTATCTGGTGGCGTTCGATCTGGACCGGGACGACTGGAGGACGTTCCGGCTGGACCGCGTCTCGTCCCCGATGGCGACCGGGATGAGGTCGGCGAAACGGGAGACACCCGATCCGGTGGAGATGGTGCACCGTGGTACTGCAGTCGAAGCCTGGGATCACCGGGCGGAAGTCCTGTTGAAAGTCGACGCCGAAACCGCCGCCCGTCACATCCCGGCCAATGTGGGGACCATCGAGAGCAGGGGAAAGCGGCGGTCGGTCCTCGTGATCGGCGCCGACGAGATCGGCTGGATCGCCCGGTATCTCCTCTCTCTTCCTTTCGACTTCGAGGTCATCGAGCCGGAAGAACTGCGCAGCATGCTGGCCGACATCGGCGCCCGGCTGTGCAACGCCTACGCCTAGGTCCTCTGTTCGGTCAGCGCCGCGAGGCGATCCGCTCCGCCCGGCGCTCAACCCAGTCGCTTCGGAACACGGGAGAAAGGGTGACAGCGACGTGGATGAGGAGGCCCGCTCCCCAGATGCCGAGCACCCACACGAACCACCAGGCTCCGTCGTCGCTCCGAGTCGCCCAGTTGATGAAGAAGAGCCCGGCGTTCATGAGGACGAACACGAGAAAGTGGATGTAGAGGCCCTGGAGCATCTCGGCCCGCTCACGGGCCCACGCCGGGATCTCGTCGCGCTCGGTGGTGGGAGTTTCCGGATTCGTCGTCATCACATGCACCTCCGATGACAGCGTGCACACGTAGGGCGACCTTCGGATAGGGCCGGAAGTCGGATCGTTTAGGTGGGGGGCGGGAGGCGAGTCCTCAAAGATCTCGCCCCTGTCTAACCTGAAAGGTCCCACATGGGGCTGTAGCTCAGCCTGGCAGAGCACTTGACTGGCAGTCAAGGGGTCAGGGGTTCAAATCCCCTCAGCTCCACAAAGAAACTCTGCCCGAAGTGGCTTTCTGCGTCGTGAGATCGAGGGCACAACAGTCCGCATCGTGGCCCCGCACTCGTCATCCCGGTCACTTCTGGTCATTCTGTGGTCTTGACGGGTTCTTGAGGGGTTGCTGAGGACTCCAAAACCAACCCCCGGGTCTACTGGCCTCCACGCAGTCCATGGAGGCAAAGTGAAGAGAAGCATTCTCGGTTTGGTGGCGGCAGTCGCCCTGGTGGGATCGATCGCAGGCATAGCGTTGGCGAGCCCCGACGATTCGACGTCGAGCACCGTGGTCACGACACCGACTGTGCCCGACGAGCAGGGGTCGTCCACGACGTTCGACGACAGCACGTCCACTTCGATCGACAGTGACGATGACACGACTTCGACGTCGATCGACGACAACGACGAGACGACCTCGACCACGATCGACGACGAAGCCAGTGAGAAGACGGCTGCGTCGGTCTCGGATGACGACGATTCCACGTCCACCACGATCGATGACCGCGGTCACTACGACGACGACGTCGACGGGACCACCTCGACGACCATCGACGACGACCACAGCCAGGTAGTCCAGGATCAGACGGTTTCGCACGACATCCCAGGTGTGGGCACGGTCACCGTGGAAGTCCGTGACGGCAAGCTCGGGTTGGTCGACTTCTCGGCTCCAGGTTGGGACGCTCGGGTGGAGACGCAGGTCGACAAGATCAAGGTGAAGTTCCGGGATGGGACGAACGAAGTCGAGTACGAAGCGGAACTGAACGATGGCCAGGTGAAGGTCGCCGTCGAGACGCATTCCAGCTGAACAGGCCCACCACCACGAACAGGGCGACCGTTCACCTCCCGTACGGTCGCCCTTTCGTCTGTCGTTTCGTAGAAGACGAGGTTCTTCAGCTGGCAGCCACTCGGCCGAGGAACTCTGTGATCGTCTGCGCATACCCGCTCGAGTCCTCATTCCATGCTCTCACATGGAATGCGTCGTCGACGGGTTGGAACTCGACCAGATCAGGCCGCGCCTCGGCCAGAGCCTCTCCGATCTCGAACGGCACCGTTGTGTCGTCCCTGCCTTGGAAGAGCAGGATCGGGACATCCAGCTCATCGGCGCGATCCACGTAGTCCACTCTGTCGAAGTCCAGACCGGTTCGGAGTGACGTCACCAGACGACCGACTGTGAGAAGCGAGTCGCCGATAGGTCCCTTGATGGGCAGGGCCTCGCCGGACCTGAGTTGAACGATCTCCCTCATGTCTGCCGCGGGCGCCTCGAGGATCAGCCCGTCAACCACATCCCGTGTCTCTTCGAGCGCGTAGCCGAGAGTCATGGC